>WTGY01000167.1 GCA_011523365.1 Caldilineaceae bacterium | reverse complement strand
GAGCCCCCGCACAAGGGAGGGCCGAATAGGCCCGACCGCCCGGAACTGCAGTAGCCAGTAGTCAGTAGTTGGTATTCAGAGAGTAGCTGAGCGGAGGTTCTTGGGGTGTCTGAGTGGGTTTTGCGTTTCATTCGAGTTGGACGCTGCCGCAGGGGACGCCGGGTTGGCCTTCGGCTTCGATTTTGACATTGTAGGCGCCGGGTTGGGCCAGGGGGTTGAGGTTTACGTCGAGTTCGACGCGGACGAATTCGTCTGGCTGCCACATTGTGGGCGGGTAGACGGAGAGCACGTCGCCGGCGCGTTCCAGGGAACGACCCCAGATTTGCCCATCGCCGGCCTGGACCAGGGCGAAGAGCGGGGGCGCTTCGCTTACTTCTTCGAGTTTCCTCATCCACAGCCGCAGATGGACCCAGCCACTGGGCGGGTGGTAGATAATGTCGCGCGCTGCGACGACAGGCGTGGTGATTTCACAGGCGGCGAGTTCGATACCGGGGAATAGCTGAGCCTGCGGATGGACGGCGGCCTCGGACAGCGCGGGCAGGGCCTGGTATCTGTAACGGACGGCATAGCCTCGCATCTCCACGCCAGCCGGGTACTGCTCGGTGACGAGAGGGAATTTCCCATCCAGCCAGGATTGGACCAGCCGGTGATCGTCGACGCCGGCGAGGTGGCTTTGCACCAGCCAGAGTGTGTCGGCGCCGGTGGGCGCGGCCAGATCCTGGAGATGGGCGGCGATGAGGGTATCGGCCTGTTCGGGGGTCAGCGGGGTGTTGAAGTTGCCGTAGACGGGCATCTCTGCTGCGGCGGGTTGCTGGCGCAGGTACCAGTCGAGGGCGGGGAGGAGGAAGTAGGGGTTGACGAGAGCGGAGGCAGCGGCGTGGGGGCTGTGCTCCTGATAGGCATTGATATAGCCGGCGGCGGCGCGCCAGTTTTCGCGGAAAAGCGGGGGCGTCCAGAGGACGGGCAGCGAGGCAGCGAGGAGGGCGAGAGCGGCAAGACCACTGAGAGCGCCGGCAGACGGCTGCCAGCGTGCGACTGCGCTCACGCCACGGGCGGCGGCCCAGAGGACGAAGGGGGCGAGGAAGATAAAGTAGCGATCTTCGCGGAAGACGGCGGCGTTGGTTGCCAGCAGGGCACTGCCGATCAGGAGCGGTGCGGAGATCCAGAGCCAGAGGAGCGGGCGCGTGTCACGCCGGCGGTCTCCGGGGAGGAGCAGGCCGGAGAGGACGAGCAGGGCGAAGAAGAGGATGGCGGCAGTACGGACTGACGAGGGCCAGCCGGTATACCAGACGGTGAAGATGTGCAACTGGCGCCAGAGGTTGGGCAGGAAGCCGGCAAAGGGGGCGCCGGTTGTGCCGGATGCGCTGTTGACGACCCAGGCGCTGCGGGCCAGAGGGAGGAAGAGGAGGGCGACGACGGCGAGGGCGGCGATGGCCTCGAGTATGAAACGCCTGTCGAAGGATCCGCTGCGGCGGGCGAGGAGGAAGACGCTGAGACCGAGGCCGGGTAGGAAGAAGGCGGCGTAGAGATAACTGTAGAGGGCGAAGGTGAGGGCGGCTACGAGGCCAAGCCAGCAGAGAAGGCGGGCCGGGTAGGCGCGGCGGGCGGTTGAGGCGCCGTGCGGGGGAAGATGCTCGCGGGCGGCGACGAGGAAGAGGGCGGCCCAGACGATGGCGGTGGCGGCGGGCTGGAACATGCGCAGCTCCTGGCTGTACCAGACGAGCACAGGCGCGAGCGCGGTGAAGGCGGCGGCGAGCAGGCCGCTGGCGCGACCGCTGAGCTGGGTTACAAGACGCAGGACTCCCCAGACCATGAGAATACCTATGAGGACGCCGAAGATGCGCAGGGCAGCGTCGCTTTGTTCGGCGCCGAACCAGCCGAGGAGGGTCTGCCAGTAGTGGAGGGCGAGATAGTAGGCGGGGGGATGTTTGTCTCTGAGCAGCTGGAGGGTGCCCGGCCAGATGTGGGCGGGCCCGAGCCTTGCCCAGTCGAGCGAGATGGCTTCGTCGAACCAGAGGCTGTGGTATTCCAGGCGCCAGAGGCGAGGCAGGGCGGCGAGGAGGAGGACGGACAGTTCGGGCAGGGAGGTGGTCCAGAGGCGCTGACGAAGCACTGTCAGGCGCGCGGGCGCCATGGCAATACGGCCCTTGGGGGATGATATGAGGCGGGTCACTGTGGTCTTTGTTGGGTTGTCATGCTGTGGACTGGGAGGCAGGCGCCATGCGCCGCGACCGATTGGCCAGGACTGAGCGGAAGGTTACTGCTCCGATAACGATGGCTCCGCCGAGCAGCGCGAGGGGCGTGGGCATCTCGCCGATGAAGAGAAGGACCCACACGGGATTGAGAATCGGTTCCAGGGTCTGGATAAGGATGGCTCCCACCGCGGTCAACTCTTTGATAGCGAGGGCGATGAGAATCGAAGGGAGACCGATCTGAAAGATGCCGAGGAAGATCATTCCCAACCAGTCGGCCGCGCTCGGTGCGGCTCCGAGCAGAAAGGGAAGCCCCAGCAGCGCGGAAAGGACGTTGCCCAGCAGGACGGTTTCGATGGTTGATCCGTCTTTCTGTTTGCGCATGAAGAGGAGAAACCAGGCGAAGGTCAGGCCGGCCAGCAAGCCAAAGAGGTTGCCGATGGCGCCGCCGGCGGTCATGCCGTCGCCGTAGAAGCAGAAAAGGCCTGCGCCTACGGCGGCGAGGGCGAGCCAATCCAGTTTCCCCACGGATTCGCGGAGGTAGTGAATACCGAAAAAGGCGACAAAGATTGGCGCAGTGTACTGGAGGAAGATGGCGTTGGCGGCCGTAGTTTCGCGGACTGCAATGATAAAGAAGGCCTGAGCGCAGACGAGGGAGATGGCCCCGCCAAGCAGGGGGAGCGACCAAGGGATTCTCAGACGGGGCTTCGCTTGCGTGGGACGCGGGCTGTAGGAGGGGCTGCGGCGTGCGGATTGCAGGTGAGGTCGCGCCATGAAGAGAGCGATTGTCAGGGCAGCGAAGGCGCCGCGGACTCCCAGCAGGGGCAGATGGGGAACGGAAATCACTTTGATCAGCAGTCCACTTGTGCTGAAAAAGATGGCTGCCAGAGCCATGCAGTAGATTGCTTTGCGGTGGGTCATTGAGTTTCTAGTTTTGAGTTTCTAGTTTTTAGTGAACACCAGAGGATGGTCAACAACCATGATCGATGGATAGTGGCTCACGACGCGACGTTTCGCTTATGCCTAGTGGCTGGAGAAGGCGTAGCGCAGGGTGACGCCGAGTATGTAGTAGGCGGCGAGGACTGAGCCGCGGAGAGTTCCGCTGACTTTGGACTGGCCGGCGCGGCGCGGGGCGAAGCTGACGGGCACTTCGAGAATCGGGACGCCCCGGCGGGCGCATTTTACCATCATTTCGGTGGGCCAGCCGAAGGTCATCTCCTGCATTTGGAGTTCTTGCAGCAGGTCTCGGCGGATGGCGCGGTGGGGGCCGAGGTCGGTTACGGCTACCCTGTATAGTTGGCGCATGAGTGCGGAGGTGAGCCAGTTGCCGAAGCGCTGATGGGGGGGCATGGCGCCGGGGAGGATGTCGCCGAGGACGCGCGAGCCGAGGACGAGATCGGCCTGGCCTTGTTGAACGGGTTGGAAGAGGCGGGGCATTTCGGCGGGCAGGGAGCTGAAGTCGCCGTCGAGAAAGAGGAGGATGTCGGCGGTTGCGGCGGCGACGCCGGCGGCGCAGGCGTAACCGTAGCCCTGGCGCGGCTCAACGACCACATGGGCGCCGGCTTCAGCGGCGAGGGGACCGGTGCCGTCGGTGGAGCCGTTGTCGGCGACGATGACGCGGGCGACGGGTTGCGCGGCGGCCTCGCGCACGAGTTGAGCGATGTTTCCGGCCTCGTTCAGGGCTGGGATGATGACGTCGACGTCCATTGGGTGGTCAGGAAACGGGATGTGGCGGGGGCGCGCTGGGGATGGGAGGCCAGCTCGGCGGACAGGCGATCGAGCTCTTCGGCGTTGTCGACATCGTACCACTCGGGCAGGAGGTCGACGCGGAGTCCTTCCTCGGCGGCGATGGCCAGTGTATCACGCAGGACGGTTGGGGTGGACATTTGTACGTCTGTAACGAGGCGTCCGGGCGGCTTTTTGATGCCGATGAGGTAGTAGCCGCCGTCGGCGCAGGGGCCGAAGACTGCGTCCACCTGGGGATCGTCGAGGCGTTGGAAGGCGGCGCAGAGCAACTCGGCCGGCAGGGTGGGGCTGTCGCTGTTGATGGCGGCGACCTGGCGAAGGCCACAGGCGAGAGCTGTGGAGAGGACGTATTGGAGGCGGTCGCCCAGGGGTTCAGGTTGTTGGGCGGGCGACAGCTGTTGCGGCCGGGTGGACTGAGAACAGGCTGCGGCAGCGGGCCGGGGCGCGGCGACTGCCGGCGATGGGCCTTCCTGTGGGATCAGCCAGAAGTCGGGTGCGAGCCGGCTGAAGAAGTCGCGTGCGACGGCCGGTGTATAGGCGATTACGGGTATGAAGGGTTCCCCTTGGGCGGCGACGCGTACGGTTGCCAGGACATCCTGCAAGAAGCAGTGGTAGAGAGAGGCTGCGGAGGTGCTGGTGAGCGGGGGAATGAGGCGGGTCTTAGCGCTGCCGGCGATGGGTTGTTTGGCCATGACAAGCAGGGCGCGGCGGGAGGGGTTCTCGACCTGGTGTGGGAG
>WTGY01000140.1:69607-91189 GCA_011523365.1 Caldilineaceae bacterium | reverse complement strand
AACGCCTTTCTTGACCAACCCTTCATCCCTGATACCTCTCAGGCTTAGTAGTTACTGAAAATCAAAGAAATCCGTGCATTTGAGATTGCGGCCGAGGCACGGCCGCAGACCAAGCCGCGTACGCCAAGCCGGGCCGACACCATTCATATGAACCGTCCCATGGCCCGCTATCCCCGTTTTCCCAACGGTGAGGGGCACGTGTCGATGGCCCCTTGGAAACGGCCGGCCGTGCTGGTAACAGCGGAGGACGGCACGCAGGGATTCGGCATTTCTCTTTACGGGTCCGTCGTGGCGCGCATGATCAACGAGCATTTCGGTCCCAATCTGGTCGGCGAGAACGCGATGGCGACTGAGAAACTTTGGGATATGATGGTGCGGCTTTCCACGGCTTTCAGCCCCACTGGAATGACAAGCTACGCGATCAGCGCGCTCGACGTGGCCCTATGGGACCTGAAGGGGAAGTTGCTGGGCCTGCCGGTGTACGAGTTACTGGGAGGGCCGCAGAAGGAAAAGATCTTCTGTTACGCATCCGGCTTTGACCAGGAGTGGTACATGGAGCTGGGTTTCAAGGCGACGAAGCTGTTCAGCCCCTGGGGACCTGAACAGGGACTGGAGGGTCTCAACAGGCTAGAGGAACTGGTAGCCAGCACACGCGAAACGATTGGCGACGAAGTGGAGTTGATGTTGGACGGCTGGACGGCATATGATCCTGAATACACCGTGCGTGTGGCAGAGCGGATGCGGCCCTACAACCTGAAATGGTTAGAGGACTATATCCAACCAGAAGATCTTTTGGGTTACGAGTCGATCCGGCAGCGATTGCCCTGGCAGACCTTGGCTACCGGCGAGCACTGGTACAATCTAGCGCCCTTTGCCCACGCCGCGGGAAAGCGGCTCGTAGACATTTTCCAGCCGGACGTGCTCTGGTGCGGCGGAATCACTGCGGCGGCCAAGATCTGTCACCTGGCGCAGGCGAATCATATTTCCGTCATCGCTCACGGCGGAATGAACTATCCGTTCGGCCAGCATCTCTCTATGGCGATGCCGGCGGTCACATGGGGGGAACGCTCGGAAGGTGTCTCTGCCCCTGGCGTGCCCCTGGAGGAGATGGTCAAATTGCCAGGCACTGCGGTCATAAAGGACGGATACCTGGTGCCCAGCGACGCACCGGGGTTTGGTCTGGAAATCGATGAGGCGTGGCTGGAAAGGGTCACTGTTTGAGTTGAGGATGGGCAGGGCACGCCCGAGCGTTTGCGGATCATTGCGACCGAACAACTACAATTCATTTGGTTTCACTGAACTGGAGAATAACCCATGGAACTCGGCTACTTTCTTATGCCCGTTCACCCTCCTGAAAAGGACTTTACGCAGAGTCTTGAAGAGGACCTGGAGTTGATCGAGCGGGCCGAGGCACTTGGGTACTCCGAGGCCTGGATCGGCCAGCATCACTCGGTCAAATGGGAGCCGATGCCTTCGAACGACGTCTTTATCGCAAATGCGATGGCTCGCACGAGCACGATCAAGTTCGGGACGGGCGTGACGATTGCTCCCTTCCATCATCCGGTCAACGTTGCGGTCCGCCTGTCGATGCTGGACCACCTCTCTCGCGGCCGGCTGATGTGCGGTTTCGGCCAGACCGGTATTCCCACGGACCTCAGCCTGTTCAACCTGCCGGCGGATCCGGGCGTACTCGGCCTGATGACGGTCGAGAGCATCAACATGGTGCTGAAGTTGTGGACGACCGACGCGCCCTTCGACTTCAAAGGGGACTACTGGCACATACACATCGACGAGACCCGCCCGGACATCGGATTGGGCGAAATCTTGCGTCCCTACCAGAGGCCGCATCCTCCCGTGGCGATGGCGGTCCTGAAAGGCACTTCGATGGCGGCGCGTATGGCGGGGCAACGCGGATTCTTTCCCGTGAGCACGAACCTTGTTCCGATGTCGACGCTGGCTGAGCACTGGGAGACCTTCTGCGCCGGGGCGCGTGAAGCCGGCCGCGAGACGCCCGATCGGAGTATCTGGCGGATAGCGCGCAACATCTTCGTTGGCGACTCGAAAAAGGAGGCGTTCGATTTTGCCCTTAACAGCGCGTTCGGACGCTCCTTTGCCTATTTGATTGATTTGATCGGGCCCGGGCGCCTCGACGGGTGGAAAGAGGACCCGGAGATGCCGGACGAGGAAGTTACGGCAGAATACGCGGTACGGCGGCTGGCTATTGTCGGTGACGTAGACGAGTGCATTCGCCGTTTGCAGGAGATTCAGGATTTGACAGGGGGCTTCGGGACGCTGCTCGCCATCGGTCATGACTGGGATGACAAGCCGCGCTGGTTGCGGTCGATGGAGTTGTTGAAGAATGAGGTGATTCCGGCACTGTAGGGCAGGCGACCAGGCGGGTGGCTCGGGGCTCAGCTGCGGCATTGCGAGAGTGATGGGGTGTACGCCTTAATAAAAGATCTCAAGACGACCTGTTGCTCCGGATACGCGGGCGCTCACCATTCCGAGTGGGATGGTTTCGTTGTTTTAGACCTCTGCCTCTACCCTTAACCCCGTTGTGTGCGAAGTCCAGCTTGGTTACGTGCTGGCGGGAGAACAGGTAAACAATGCCAGGAGAATTTGACAGGAACAGTTTTCTGCGCTAAACCATTCTCGGTGGATGGCTATTCACCGCATCCCCTACTCTGTCCCCCAGGCAGGCCAAATCCTAGTTTCAGTGCCACGAATAGCGCAACTTCCGTCACACTCTTTGTGTGAACATAAACCATTCTATCGACTTCCCTAAAGGAGAAAGAAATGACAGAACAAAGTCGCAATCGAAACGAATCAGGCGGCCTGGTTGACGGCCAAATGAGTCGAAGGAAGTTCCTGCGCGCGGCCGGCGGGGTCACCCTGGCCTCTGTGGTAGCGGCCTGTGCCGGGCCGGCGCCAGACAGCGGCGGGGACACAGGAGAGGCCGAGGAGGCCATGGCCGAAGCCCTTGGAATTACCATGCTTATCCGCACCGATATCCGCAGCGCGTATGCGGCGGATGATGCCGTTGAGCGCTGGAACAACGAATTTGAGTCGCAGGTTGCCATAGAGGAACCGGCCGGCGCTCCGGATACGAAGATTCAGGCTGCTCAGGCGGCCGGCGACCTCATTTGGGACGCTTACTCGGTCGTCGTCTTTCCGTGGGACGCTCCAAGGTGGCACAGTCGGGGCTTGATTCAGCCCATGGACGAGTTTATCGAAGCATCGTCGATTCCAGGCGCGGACGAGGTCGTGCCGGGGATTATCCCGTCGATTTTTGAGGTTCACAAGATCGAAGGGAGCCAGTACGGCATCCCTGGAAATGTCGGTAGTGTCGCATTGGGTTGGTTCTGGGAACCGATGGAGAAGGCCGGTTTCGACAGCCAGCCAATGACCTGGGATGCGGTTCGAGAAGCAGCCGAAAAGATCGCCGAAACCAGCCCGGACCTGACTCCATTTGATGCGGCCTGCTCGCCGCTCTGCGATCTGTACGCCATGATCTGGGGGGCAACTGAGACTCCGATTGCCGACGATGGCTTGATTGATATCTCCGGCGAGGCGAGCCTGGCCTCGTTGACGTGGATTCGCGAGATGGTTGAAGACGGCCTGATGGCACCAGCTACGGGCGAGAATTTCGGCAACTGGTTGAAGGGCGGTACGGCTTTGCTAACTTCGTTCGACGTCCATGGCACAATGGCCCAGCAGACCTTTGGACAGGAAACGGCTACGACCGGAATCAACTTCTTCAGAGAGGATCCCGAAGTGGCCGGTACGAAGGCAGGCACACCGTTCTGGATTAACTCCACGGCTCTGTTGAACAAGGCCGCCAACCCGCAAGGTGCGGTCGACTTTACCCTCTGGTGGTTTGGCCCGGAGAACAAGGCGACGGGACAACAGATCACACAAGTTGCCGCCAAGCCTTGCTACCAGTACACCTACGACGAGTTTGTCAAGGATGACCCGGTTCAGCAGTGGCAACTTGAAGGCATTGAGTTGGTACGCAACTCGGTGTGGTTCCCATCCAACCTGTTCTTTAACATTCAGAACGGCAATCTAGCGCCGGAGATGCAGCGCTTGCGCGACTCGACCCAGAGCGTCACGCCTGAAGAGGTCATCGAAGTCGCGATGGAAGGCATTCAGATCGACCTCGACGAGTTGAAGGAGTCCGGTGTTTACGATCGGATGATGATGGCCTAAGTGAGACCGCTGATCAGTCAGCGGTAGTCAGAAGTGGCGGCCGCTGACTGATTCCTCGCCTGTCTTTCAGGAGTCTTCGATGACAGCACAATCCGATTCAGGAGGCGGCGGCTTATTTGCCGCGATTCGCAGGTATCGACGGACAAGCGGCCGGCCGGTCTCCTTTCGGAAGAACAACATCATAGGCTACGTGTTCATCGCGCCGGCAATGGCTTTGTACCTGACCTTCAACGTTTGGCCAATCTTTCGCGGCCTTGCCATGGCGTTTACGGACTACCGCTTTGTCTACCCGGATACGCGCTGGGAGTTCAATGGCATAAGCAATTTTGTCAAAATGGTAGGAGACCGGCGGGCGATGGATGCGGCCGCGATTTCGCTGAAGTATCTGGCATTCGTCGCCCCAGCCATGATCCTGATTGCTCTGATCCTGGCGGTGCTGATTTCCAAGGTAAAGAGAGGGGCGGCGTTCTACCGCTGGGTTGTTTATCTCCCGGCCGTGCTGCCTGTGGCCGTAATCTTCCTGATGTTCGGAGAAATGTACGGTTTTCAGTTCGGCTTTATCAACACCGTTTTGCGGGGTTGGGGAATTGAAAATCCCCCTAACTGGCTGGGGAATCGAACGCTGGCTTTACCCTCGATCGGCGCGGCCCATATTTGGATGATCTTCGGTTTTCCGACTCTCCTGTTCCTGATCGGCATCTACAATATCGGCAGCGAAATGTATGAGGCGGCGTCGCTGGACGGCGCAAACGGTTGGCAGCAGTTCCTATATCTGACAGCCCCACTGTTGAAGCCGACATTTGCACTAATCGTCGTGCTCAATCTTCCGCTATTCGGGGTGGTCGAGCCGATGTTAATTCTCAACAACGGCGGGCCGGCCAATTCAACGCGTACGCTTGGCCTGTATCTTTACCAACAGGCCTTCGAGCTCGGTGATCTGCGGCTGGGGTATGCCGCGGCAATCAGCCTGGTCATAGGTGTGATCAGTGCACTGATCGCGGGAGTAATCTTTCGCTGGTCGCGGCAGGACTAGAGGGCCATGGACGCGCAGATGTTACTCGTGGAGGCGACCCTCACCACAGAGGTTGATCTAAAGCAAAAGGACTGACTGATGGCGACGGAAGCGGATGCAAGCAGTATTGGACAGCAAGCACAGAGAGAGACTGACAGCCAGATATTTCGGTTGCGCGTGTGGCTGCGGCAAACGGACTTCTTCTCGCATGTGCTTCTGGCAGTCGTTACTTTCATCGTTTTGTTGCCGCTGCTGTGGATCATCTCTACATCTTTCAAGGACCGGCTTGAGTTTTCAACGAATTCAGCGGCTCTGATTCCCAGCAGCTTCAGTCTCGTGAACTATATGTACATGTTTGAAGCGATCCAACAGTTGCCCATTTACATGAGAAACAGCTTTATCCTTGCTGCGGGCGTGACGCTCATCCAGGTGCTTTGCTCTGCACTGGCCGGTTACGCATTCGCCCGGATGCGCTTTTGGGGGCGGGATTTCATCTTCATCGCAATCATTGTTTCGATGTTCGTGCCAAGGGCCGGAGGACTGATGGCCCTTTACGAATTGATGACTTTTCTTAAGCTGCGCAACAGCATTCTGGGCCTGATCCTGCTCTTCGCGGCCGGTTTACCAGCCGCTATCTTTATTATGCGCCAGGCCTTTCTTGCGATTCCACAGGAGGTAGAAGAGTCCGCATTCATTGACGGCGCGAGTTGGTGGCAGACATTCTGGCGAATCGCCCTGCCTCTGGCAACAAGCGCGATGGTCATCATCGGCACGCTAGCCTTTGTCGGCGTGTGGAGCGATTACATCCTCACGTATACTATGATCGACCGCGATGCGCAGATGACTATTTCAGTGGGCATCAAGAAGGTGCTGGCTACCAGCTACGAGTCGGCGCTTTCACCACGGTTCCGCAATCAGTTTGCTGGTGAGGCAGCCGACGCGACGATGCTCCTTTTCAGCGCATTGCCGGTGATTATCATCTACGCACTGATGCAGAAATGGTTTATGAGGGGGCTGACCGAAGGGGCTATCAAGTTCTAGGCGTTGACAGATTGCTTAATTTGCCGAGAAGCGAGAACGACAGGGAGTTTTTCGCAACCTAAGAGGTTCGTGGAGCGATTCCCGTCGACGAGTATCCGTAGCCCTGTTTGGCCCAAGACTCAAACTGCGTTTCCGCGGGGAAACGCTTTTTTCATTCCTCAGCCGGCTGCCGTTGGCGACGAGGACGGTTCCCTAGACCAATCCAAGCTCTTCGTCGATCTCCAACTGGTAGGCGTCGACCTTCTCTGACAGCACCTCCTCCATCGATAAGGCCCTGCCTGCCTCACTTGATTCCAGCATCGCGTAGGATAGCGCAACCGAACGCGTCCCCTGGGTTGGATCGACTTCAATGCTCCCGCCGTCCTCGATTGCGAGGCCCAGTTCGCCATATTCGACGGCGAGCAGTTTGCGGTCGGTCACGGGAAAGGGGAAGTCATAGCCCCAGAGGCGGTCGCCGCCGAAGAGTGCAGCTGTGATGGGCTCCAAGTGGAAGTCGGGCACCAAATCCAGGAGGCTTGCATCGCAGATCGCTTTCCCGTCTTTGTGTAGCGTGATCAGCTGGCCGGATCTGTCGGGAGGCAGTTCGAGCGAACCGGCGGAACCGTGGATCTGTCGGGTCCACAGGCCCTGACCGTGGGCGGCGTGGTCCTCTATGAACTGGCAGACGGCGCCGTTTTCGAAGAGTATTGTCGCGTATGAGGCGTCTTCGGCGGTGGCTTCAAACTGTGCGGGCATCTCTTTTTGCCACTTGCCGTATACGCCAGAGGGATTACTGGTGGAACGGCCTTCTGGTCCAGCGGCCGGGTTGTACCGTATCGGTTCGTGCAGGCGGGACTGGGCATAGACGGTGCTAACGGGCCCCAGGAAGAATTCGAGAATGTCGGCGAAGTGGACGCCCACATCCAGCAGGACGCCGCTTTCGTTTTTCTGGTGGCGCCAAACGGAGATTGTCATGTGGCTGCCGCCGCCCATGGTGTTGTGAATCATGAGGCGGGGCGACCCGATTACGCCGGCATCCAGCAGCGCTTTTCCAAGTCGATTCATGGGATCGCGGCGGTAGTTCTCGGCCACGCTGACGATAGTCCCGCTCCTTTCGGCGGCCTGGCGAATGCGATTGCCGGCGCGTACGGTCAGACCGACCGGTTTCTCGATCATGGCGTGCCAGCCGCGTTCCAACGCTTCTTCGGCTACTGTATGGTGGTAGCGGGGGGTTGTGGTAATATCGACGGCCGCTACGCCCAGGGCTTCGAGCTCCTCCAAAGATTCGACAACCTGCGGGCGTACTCCCAGACGTTCTTCGGCATCGTCAGCCAGCGATTCTGCGTTGGCCCGAACGGGGTCGCAGGCGCCGACCAGCTCGAAGGGAGAAAGCCCGGCATTGTGCAGCTCGGCGAGGCCGTACAGATGGCGATGGCCCATTCCGCCGCATCCAACGATAGCGAGAGGGATCTTATCCATGAGGGGTCCTTTATTGGGTAGTTGAGGCAGTCGAATTGCCCTGGGATGCAGAAGCCGAGGCACGATTTGAATTGGCTTTTGCGGCTACTCTTCGCTCTTGAGCAGCTGCACACTGGACGCGTAGAACAGGAGCGGCAGGGTCAGGTCCAACAGAGACCAAAGCCAGCCCTGAGAGTTCGCAGGGTTGGAAAACTGGAAACCAACATAGTTATAGAGAAGGCCGAAAAACAATGCGACTCCAGAGTAGAATACTGCGTTTGCTTCAAGGTATTCCCTGGAAATGGCTTCCTCAGAAGACTCATTTACTGATTGTTTGCGTTGGTAGGCGTAGTACACCACGATTATCATGCCCAAAACGAGGAGGGGATCAAGGATCCGATAGACTGTATCGGCTACGCCTTCGCCTGCGGGGTCGTAGAACTGGGACGCGATGTATTGCACATAGGTCACAACGGCCAGTACTCTAAGATAGATCGAAAACAACGATTTCATGCTCCTCCTCCTTGAGAAAACAACCTGCAGCCCGGCTTCATGAACTCAATCAACGTGAGTCTATGTTGGGTTTGACAAGGGGATTCGAGACCGAAGCAAGTTAACCGACTATGATTCTTTTTCTGACGGCAAACCATTTAGATTCGGTCAACAGAATATAACGCATTAACTTGGCATTGAAAAAGTGGTTTGTCGCGTGCATTAGCGGATGCGGGTAGTCCCGGAGCTAAAGTCTTGCTCAGTTAGATTCACCAAAGTGGAGACGAGCAATGGTAGTCTCCGGTTCCCAGACGCCCAGCTCGACTGTTGGCTTCAGTGATTCGAAGTCGTAGACGACCAGCCGCAGTTCGTATTCGCCGACAGGAAGGTCAAGAGGAAGATCAAGGTAGTGAAGCGTGTCGACAGGTTCCTCGGCCACCCAGTCCCGCGTAGTATTGGTGAACTGGTTCCTCAGGACATAGTCTTGTTGATGGACCTTTTCTCCCCCAGCAATGTGTAAACGCAGAGAAATTGAATACTCCAGTTCCAATTTGGGAGCCGTCTGCCACAGGAGGGCCACCCAGAAGTGCCGAGTCTCTCCCGGATTGACTTGCTGAGGTGGTGAGAGCTGTTGCGTGCCCTGGCCATAGGCACAGCCCAAAAGGGAAATGCCGCCGTCAAAGTGAATTTCCAGATCTTCCAAGGACTCATAGAATTGCCACGGTTTTTCCAGGGCGACATCCGTGAAAACGTGGAATCGAAATCTCTCGAACTCCTCAATATGGAGGAATCGCCCATACTTGCCCAGAAGTGCAGAAGCATGTTCCTCGGCCCGGGCATCTCCGCCGACATAGCCGTTATCCCAATCCAAATATTTTACAGTTGAGACATTCTCTTCTGCCGCCAGTGCGAATTGGATCCGCTGCGCCAGGTTGTGCGGGGTTGTGGCGTGTACGATGTGAACCGGCATGGTTCCTCTGTACAGGTATTCGAAACCAAAGTGTTCATCGGCATAGTGCTCATTCTGCTTGGGGTAGGGGATTACATAGGTAGTTCCCGTTTCGGATGGCTGGGCATTCAGAACGCCAGCGACATCAGTCCATTCCGTTTGATAGGCTCGCGAGAAAGCCGGGGTACCGGGCCATTCAAGGAAGAAGGTCCTGTACGAGTCCACTACCTGATAGAGAACGGTAGCTACTGCGAGGGCGCCAATTGCGGCAGCTGGCACCGACCTGCTGGCCAGAAAATCCAGTCCTGCGCGTCTTTGGAGCGCAGGGAAACAACGCATCACGAACTGGCAGGCCTCCCACATACCAACACCTGAGAGCAGGAATATCGCCGGCGCGGCACCTGACATGCGCAGAAAGTTGGGTCCCATGCCTCTGGTTGCGGCCAGAATGCCCGGCAGGATCATTACGCCCAGCCAGAGGAGTAGAAGTCGGAAGGCGGGATGCCTCCAGCGCCGAAGGGCCGCGCCGACACCAAGCCAGAAGAAGAGCGCTTGCCAGAGGTTGAGTAAGGGTTTGCCAGCGAAATTGTACCTGCCGATCAGATCGCCGCGAAAGCCAAAAGCCAGCAGGTATTCCCACACGTTACGCAAAAGGATGACTGCCGGGTTTCCTTGCTCTTCGCTAAAGACCCAAAGTTGACCACTTCGGATAAACAGGTGTTCGGGATTCAGGGCGAAGTGAATGAGAATCGGGGCAGCTACCAGCGCGCCGGCACCAAGGAATGTGCCGACCCGCGGCAGTTCTGCTCGGACTTTGCCAATGGCCAGGTGTCCGAACGGCTTTGAGAAACTGAGGGCGTAGAAGGCAAACAGAAAGGGTGTGAATCGCGCTGCAAGGTATGTGTAAGGCAGCAGTCCTGCGCACGCTCCCGCCAGCGCGAGCTTTGTCCAACTTCGTTGTCGCCATCCCAGCCAAAGCAGTGCCAGGGACAGAGAGAGAAGCAATGGCAGAAAGTTGGCCCTTAGTGCTGCACGCGAGAGAAACATCTGGCTAACAGAAACTGCCATAAGGCTTGCCGCGAAACCGCCGATGAATAGCCCCCGCCAGGGATTGCTCCGCGTGCTTTCTGCGTCCTGCCTAAACAATAGCCATCCCAACCAGAAGACGACAAAGACTGTAGCGGCGCTCGCCAGGGCGGTGGGCAGATGGAAGGCGAGCAGCGTGCGTCCAAAGAGGGCGGTGGTCAGCGCGATTGCATAGACACCTATCGCTTCGCGCCCACTCGCTTTTTCGGGAAAGAAAATTGCATGGTCGCCCTGCAACACATGGAGGGCATACACACCGTCGGCGCCTTCATCGCTTTGGATTCCTGAGGGTAGTTCGCTTAAGCGGTAGAATCGGAGAAGCCAAAGGGCGAATGCCAGTGCGAGCACAATCGCCCCTGCAGTGAGGGCAACACGCGTGCGTTCTGCCTTTTGCAGGCGGGCAACATCTGATGGACGCTGCGAGGGCGTTGATGTTTCAGCCATTCGCTCAGAACTTTACTCCAGCCATGATTTCCTTACAGGGTCGATAGAGCTGATTCAATGAAAGCAGCCACGGTTGGCATACACCCCCTGAACGAGGATTGCCGGACCGACAAGAACGGCGAACTGGGCGGCCGCCCAGTTCGCGGCATTTGCGCCCAGGAGCTGCGGCTCGTTCACTGTGTTTCCGAGATTTGGAGATTCGCTATGACGGCTTCCGGCTCCCAAACGCCGAGCTCGACAGTGGGTTTCAGAGATTGATAGTCATATACGATCAGGCGTAACTCGTATTCACCGGGTGCTAAATCAGAAGGAATCTCCATATGGTAGAGGGTCTCGACCGGCTGTTCCGGGGTCCAGTTGCTTGTACGGGAATAGTTCGGGTTGAGAAGTACAATGTCCCTCTGGTAAACTCCACCACCCTCAGCGTCGTGCAGACGAAGGGATACTGCGAATTCTTTATCCAGCCCAGGGGCGGTCCGCCACTGCTTGGCGATCCAGAAAGTGCGTTCCGGTCCGAGATTGATTTGTTGCTGGGTGGAGAGTTGCGTGTTCCCTTTGCCCAGGGCGATTCCCAGAAGAGAGATTCCTCCGTCATAGTCTACAGATGGGGGACCCAGACTCTCATAGAATGTCCAAGAACGATCGAGGGTTATATCGGAGAATGTGTGAACCTGAAAATAGGTATGTTGTTCGCTTCCGAGATATGTACCATATTTCTCAAGAAGGGCTACAGTATACTCTTCACCTCCCCCAATCCATCCCAACTCGTTATTCCAGTCAACAACCTTTACACTGGACACCTCTTCTTTGGATTCGAGGATGGATTCGATTCTTTGGGGGAGATGCGTCATTGTCGAGTGAATGACGTGTGCAGGCGCCTCGCCCTGGTAGAGGTAGTCGAAACCGTAGTGGCCATTCGACAGGTGATAGGGTATCAGGAAGACCGACTTGGCGTCCGATGGTTGCTTGTTCAGGACCTGGGCCGCCTCGGCAATTTCGGCGTCGGCGGCAGCGTAGTATTGAGGCGTGCCGACCCACTCGAAAAAGTAGGTGCGATAGGCGATCATGCCCTGAACCAGAATGAAGCCGGAGACAAGAATCCCCACAGCGGCTGCAGCGGTAGTGGGGTTGTTGAAGGAAATACGACCTTTCAGGAGGCGAGCCGTTTCCCAGATGCCGACGCCAACCAGAAGATAGGCAGCCGGGGCCGCCCCTATAATTCGCAAAGAGTTGGGGCCCTGGCCTCTGCTAAACGCCAGCGTTGCAGGCAGAAGCATAACGCCAAGCCAGAGTAAGAGGAGGCGATAGGCGGGACGTCGCCGCCAGCGCCACATTGACATGGCAACACCCGCCCAAAAAAAGAGGGCTTCCCAAGTGTTCAACAAAGGTTTGCCAGCGAAATTGTATTCCCAGTTCCGGTCACCTCGAGCGCCGAAGATTAGGAGGTATTCCACCACGTTGTTCAGGAACGCCCCCAACTGGGTACGTTGACTGTCGAGTGAGAGCGAGATTTCCCTGCTGCGAAAAAGGAAGTCCTCGGGATGGAGGATGAAATAGGTAAGAATCGGCGCTGCAACGAGGCCGGCTGAGGCGACGAAAACACCAGCCTTGGGCCAGTCAGCCCTGACCCTTGCTTTGGCGACATCTCCAAAGGGAATCAGGAAACTCAACCCAAAAAGGAGAAAGAGGAAGGGAGCGAAGCGGGCCGGAATATAGGTGTACAGCAGCAGGCCTGCGCACGCTCCTGCCAGCCCCAACCCCCACCACGATGTCTTGCGGCTGCCAGAGTGGCCCCATGAACGCCAGAGCAGGGCCAGACTCAGAGCGAGAATAAGCGGCAGAAAATTGGCTCTGAAGCCCCCGCGCGCAAGGAAGGTCTGGCCGATGGAAGCCGCCATCAGTCCTGCGGCAACGCCTGCCACGGTAAGTCCTCGCCAAGGCCTGAGCCGGCCGCTCTGTTTATCTCTTCCAAACAGGAGCAGGCCGAGCCAGAAAACGGCAAATACTGCCCCTGCGCTGGCCAATGCCGGCGGCAGATGAAAGGCCAGAAGTGAAGGGCCCAAAAGATGCGTGGCGAGCGCGGTAGCGTAGATGGCAAGCGCCTCGCGGCCGCTTGCCTTCTCGGCAAAGAACACATTGTGATGTCCCTGCAACACTTGCAAGGCGTCCACGCCGTTGGCCCCTTCATCATTTATGATGCCTGGTGGAAAGTCGGAGAGACGATAGAGGCGCATTGACACGACAACTACGGTCAAGGCGATTACAATCCCCGCGGCGACCAGCGGTACCAGGACCCGCTCTTTTCCTTGAGACTGAGTCAGGTCTAGTGATGAGTGACCAACAGGAACCTTATCTTGCATCTTCCCCTCTCGATGGTACCGCGTTCCATTTTCCGAACGTTTGGTGGAGGTGATGCCGGTTGGACCGACTTTAGTGATGGGACGTCCTCGCGAAGACTCGGCGTCGCTCGCAGCTTTTCTGGGGGGTCGCCAAATCGACGGCTAGGCGAGTCCAGAAAAGTGTGTCCTGAAACGCCAGGAAACCTTTGGGCTCAACGGTGTCTCACGAATGGTTCTCGTGAGCCGCTGGGCCGTGGACCGAGGCGTTCCTAGGACCTGTCAGCCGTTAAGGCAGACTTTTGTCGTGATGGCTAAGGGGTTCAACCCCGTCTGAAGTGACGAGGAAGGCGTCTTCCAAGCGCACGCTGGTTTCGCCGGGAATGTAGATGCCCGGTTCCAGCATAATCACGTTACCTTCTTGAAATTGCTCCTGGTTGTAGGGGACGATCCGGGGAGCTTCATGGCCGGTAAGGCCGATACCGTGGCCGGTATGGTGGGGATAAACTTCGTAACCGCCGTCAGCCATGAATGCACGTACTTTGCTATCAACTTCCTTTGTGACGGCGCCGGGGCGAACGAGAGATACGGCATAGGCGAGGGCTTCCTCGACGAATTTGTGCATTTCAACTTGCTGGGCCGTCGGCTGATCGGTGTAGTAGGTGGCACAGCTGTCGGTCCAGTAGCCGTCAACTACGACGCTCAGGTCGAGAATGAAGGAATCGTTGGCAATTATTTCAAAGTCCAGAGGCGCAGCACTCATGTTTGCCGGTCGGTGGCCGACGATGCAGTCATTGCCCATCTGCATCCATTTGCCTGCCTCGCGCTCAACAGCCGTCTGAACTTCGGTCCAGACGTCGATCTCGCGCTGGCCCAGACGCACGGCTTTGCGGCCGGCTTCGTGGCCGATGGTTGTAAGACGGAAGCCCTCGCGGATGCGGGCCAGTTCCTCCTCGGTTTTAACTGCCCGAAGCGGCAACAACCAGCCCTCAAGGGACAGAGGTTCACTGCCTGGAATCGCCTCGCGGAGCGACTGCCACATACCCAATGTCAGACTCTTTTCCTCCACACCAACCCGACCGGAAGGTCCGTTGACACGGGCGGCAAGCTCACGCAGTGCTTCGGCCAGCCGGGCAGGGGCGTCGATCGGCTGTTGAATCGTATAGCCGACAATCGGAATGTACGCGCAACCGGTTTGGTCGCCGAAAATGGTGGCTTCGCCAAATCCTTCATCGGCCAGCAACGTGAAATTGCCGCGCTCGAAGAGGATCAGGGCTGGCGGAGACAGGTTCAGGCCTGTCAACCAGCGAACACTGTCGATATCTGAGAAGAGAGCCAATTCGACACCGGCATCGTCAAGCAGTTGGGTCGTACGGTTTCTTTGTTGTCTGTGCATTACGACTTAAGGTCCTTGTCCTCAATTTCCAAGGCGGCGAATGGAAGAGGTGGTGCGAAATTCCGGGGCTGGAAAGCACATTTTATTCTACCACGGCATCTGGCGCTTGGAATACTCCCTCCCGATGCGGGCCGCCTCCTCGGTTGCCGAACCGATCATGACGCCTTCATCGATTCGTTCGGCTACATCATGGGGACGCACGCCGTTGAGGAAGAAGACACCGGCCGCATCGCAGGCCGCCTTCACGCGGGCACGGGCGGCGCTCATCTCCTGGGGATAGGGTGGGTCGTGGGCGTCGGGATGGCCGAGGCTCATGCCCATGTCGCCCGGTCCCCACTCGGCGAAAGCGATGCCGGGGACGGCGGCGCTGGCCTCGGCGTTCGCCAGGGCGCGTTTGTTCTCGATTTTGAGGCCGAGCATGATTTCGCCTTCGGGATTCAACGGCCAAACGTCTGCCCTCCGGACGTACTCCTGAGGCGTCACGCCCCAGATTTCAGCAGCCATTGACTGTCCTCCGGCACCTCTTCTGCCCTGGGTCAGACCGTTGGGGCCGTCGGAGAGACCGATAGCGTGGACGGGATAGCGGGAGGACTCGACGAAGACACGGACGGCGCCGGGGGTCTCGGCGTGGCAAAGAAGGATGCCGTGAACGCCGCGGGCGAGGACTTGCTTGACCATCCAGGCGTTGGCCCGAATCACGTTTTCGTCGGTGCCGTCGGTAGGCAGCGTGCAGATGACGGTTGGGGTCCGATGCCCGCTACGCGTTTCGCCCGCGCCGGCCAGTCCGCGCATGAATTCGCCAAGTCCGACTGGATTGAAGGCGCCATGCTCGAACTCCACCATGAGGTAGTCGGCCCAGGTGTCCCTGTGGGCGGTTCCGTTTTCGTAGGTCAGACCACCGCGTACACCAGTGTAATAGATGGGTTGTCCGGCCTCCAGCAGCTCGATTGCTCGGTTAATGCGCGGCATGCAGTTCCCTCGCTCTGAATTTGAGTCTTCGTATCGCTGGCGAATCTATAGCGCGCGCAGCGGCTCTTCGATCATGTCTACCAGGGCTTCAAAGAACTGGGCGGCGCGGACGCCGTCGACAGCGCGGTGGTCGCAGGAGAGGGTCAAGGTCATCATTGGGCGTACGGCGGGCTGCCCATCCACGGCGACGACGCGGTCGGCGATGCGGCCCACGGCCAGAATGGCGGCCTGGGGCGGGTTGACGATGGCGTTAAAGGCATCTACGCCAAACATGCCCAGATTGCTGATGGTAAAGGTACCGCCTGCGAAGTCGTTGGGCTGCAGGCCGCCGTTGCCGGCGCGTGCGACCAGGTCGGCCCTGCGGGCGGCGATCTCTTCGACGCGCAGGCGGTCTGCGCTGTGAACCACGGGCACGAGCAGCCCGTCTTCGACGGCGACGGCCAGGCCGACGTTGATCTCCGGGACGGTGACGATATTGCCGTCATCCCAATAGGCGTTGAGGCGTGGAAAACGGGCCAGTGAGAGTGCGGCCAGCTTTGTGAGCAGATCCGTGTATGTGATCGTTGCCCCGTCGGCGGCGTTGGCGTTGAGAATCGTGCGCCAATTGATCAATTGGTCTGCATGTACCTCCCGCACCAGGTAGAAATGGGGCACGGAAGTCCAGCTGCCCGTCAGGCGTTCGGCCATGATCTGCCACATACGGGAGACAGGCTGCACTTCCGGTTCGATTGCCGGCGGCGCAGGTTGGGCAGCTGCAGGTGCGACGGGAACCGGCTGCGCTTCCAGGGGGACATCGGCGGCAAGCACGGCCCCCTCGGGCCCGCTTCCTTCCAGTGAGGCCAGATCTACGCCGCGTTCGCGGGCGAGCCGCCGCGCTTTGGGTGAAGCGAGCACTCGCGTGCCGGAACTGGTGGAACGGATGTGAGCCTCGACGTCTTCCTTGGAGATGCGGCCGCCGGTGCCCTGGACGTCTGCCAGATTGACACCGTGTTCGGCGGCGATGCGGGCGGCGACCGGGCTGGAGGGAAGAGGGGCTGCCGGGCCTGATTCCACTGCGGGCGTTTCTTTGGGTTCAGCCGCTGCAGGCGCTGCGGGGGCTGCGGGAATCTCCTCACCTTCGGCTGCGATCAGCCCGATCACCTGGCCGACTGGAATCTCATCGCCTTCCTGTGCGGTCACGGCGGTCAGGAGGCCGGAGGCGGGCGCTTCAACCTGCACGTCGACCTTATCGGTGGCCACCTCCATGAGCGGCTCGCCGGCTGTGACCATCTCGCCTTCTTTTTTGAGCCAACGCAGCAAGACACCCTCGTCCTGGGCCATCCCAAGAGCCGGCATTATCACTTCTTTGGGCATGCAATCCCCCTTTTTTGGGCGTCCTCAGTTTAATTGACCGGTATGGTGGGCTGTCTCAACTGCACAGGGTTTTGGCCGTCTCGACGACGTAGTCGGCGTTTGGGATGGTCAGGTCTTCCATCGCTGGAGAGAACGGAACCGGTACGTTCATGGCGCCAATGCGCTTTACCGGAGCATCGAGATAGTAAAATGCACCGTCGGCGATGACTGACGCAATTTCCCCTGTGACGCCGTACTGACTGTAGCCTTCATCCAGGACTAGCGCTCGACTGGTCTTTTGCGCGGACTGGATCAAAGCCTCGGTGTCGAGGGGGTTTGTCGTGCGGGGGTCTATCAGTTCGGCACTAATTCCTATGGAATCCAGCTTTTCGGCCGCCTCCAGGGCGACGTAGACCATTGAACTGGTGGCAACGATAGTGATATCCTCGCCCGTACGCTTTACATCTGCCTGGCCGAGAGGGAGAGTGTATTCCTCTTCAGGTACAGGGCCCTTCTCCTGGTAGAGCATCTTGTCTTCGAAGATAACGACGGGATTGTCGTCGCGGATGGCGCTCTTCATCAAACCCTTGGCGTCGTATGGGGTGGCCGGCATGGCGACCTTCAGGCCCGGAATGTGGCTGAAGAGCGCGTGCAGTGACTGGCTGTGCTGGGCGGCGGAGCGGCGACTGGCCCCCAGGGTCGTCCGCAGGACCATGGGCACTTTGAGCTTGCCGCCGGACATGTAATGTGTCTTGGCGGCCTGATTGATCAATTGGTCCATCACCAGAGTCGTGAAGTCGCCGAACATGATGTCGACGATAGGCCGCATGCCGGTGATGGCCGCGCCGACGCCGATACCGGCGATTCCCGCTTCGGAAATGGGTGAATCGATGACGCGTTCGGGGCCGAACTCGTCCAACAGGCCGACGAGAACCTTGAAAACGGAGCCGGCCGCAGCCACGTCTTCACCAATGAGAAATATGCTCTGGTCGCGGGCCATTTCTTCGGCAATGGCTTCGCGAATGGCTTCCCCGAATGTGATCTCGCGCTCACCCGGTGCGTGGATGGCAGGGCTGCGACGGGTTCCGTTTTCATGCGTAGACATGCTGGTCCACCTCGCTTTCACTGGGGAAAGAGGCCTCTTCGGCGAAGGCAACGGCGTCGTCAACGGCGGTCTTCACTTCCAGCCGGATTCGCTCCAAGACATCCTCTTCGGCCTGCTTACTTTTCAGCAACCAGTCCTCGAGAAGCGTCAGCGGGTCGCGCTTGGCCCATTCGGCCTCCTCTTCGCGAGTACGGTATGGGCGGTCGATATCGCCGACATGATGGCCGCGGAATCGATAGGTGTTGCAGACGAGGAAGGCCGGACCCCCGCCTTTGCGTGCGCGGTCGATGACAAGGCGGGCGGTGGCATGGACAGTGCGAATGTCCTGGCCGTCGATAGCCTGCGCATGGACTCCGAAACCTGTTGCGCGGCCGACCATGGAGCCGGCTGCGGCCTTGGAGTTGTGCGTATACTCGCCATACTGGTTGTTTTCACAGACGTAGATTACGGGCAGCTTCCAGAGTTGGGCCATGTTCATGGACTCGTACAGTAGCCCCTGTCCCAAAGCGCCGTCGCCGAAGAAACAGACCGAAACCTGATCGGTTCCGCGCAGCTTGATGGACATGCCGGCGCCGGTGGCGATGCCAGCGCTGCCGCCGACGATGCCATTGGCGCCCAGGTTGCCTGTCTCCTGATCGGCGATGTGCATGGAGCCGCCTTTGCCGCGGCAGTAGCCGGCTTCCTTACCCAACAGTTCGGCGAACATTTTGTCCAGCGCGGCGCCCTTGGCGAGGCAGTGGCCGTGGCCGCGGTGGGTGCTGGTGATGTAGTCGTCCTGGCGCAGGGCTTCGCAGACACCGACGGCGATCGCTTCCTCGCCGATGTAGAGGTGGGTAATGCCCGGCATGCGCGCGCTGGTGTAGAGGTCGTTGGCCGTTTCCTCGAAGGTGCGAATCTTGACCATCTGCTCATAGGCCTGGAGCCAGTGTTCGGCGTCCAGATCAGGTAGGCTCGGATTGGTATCGTTCGTTTCACTCATAGCGTCACCCCATGGTTAAACCGGATTCTTACCAGTGCATGACCCAGCCACTGTCAACGTTAATGGCCTGGCCGGTGATATTGCGGGCGTGTTCCGAAGCCAGAAAGACTACGGTGGAGGCGATTTCCTCCTGGGAAACCAGTCGGCCCAATACTGCCAGGCGGCCGATCTTCTCGGTACACCATTCTTCGTAGGTTGGTCTCTCGTCCTCAGGCAAGTCGGCGGTCGAGAACTTGTGGATGCGCCTTTGGAGCGGAGTGTCAACCATGCCGGGACAGATTGCGTTGGCACGTATATTGTAGGCGGCAAAATCCTTGGCGGCAATTTGCATGAAGCTGAGCACGGCGGCCTTGGAGACGCTGTAGGGGGGATCGGTCTGGGAGCCGATTTGGCCGGCAACCGAGGAGAAGAAAAGGAAGGTGCCTTGGCGCCGGGCGATCATCGGCTCGTAGAAGGCATGGGCGGAGTTGACGGCACCGAGGACGTTGACTTCGTGGACGCGGGGCCAGTCGGAGGGCTCGAGGTTCCAGAAGGGGAAGCCGCCTTTGCCCGAATCGATGCCGACAGTGAAGACAACGTGGCGTACTGGACCGAGCTCATTCTCGACGCGGGTCGCGGCCGCTTGCAAAGCGGCAAAGTCGGTGACGTCGACATGCGCGGAAAGTGTTTCGACGCCGTGGGAGGCAGCTTCCTGGGCAACGTCACCCACGACCGGGTCGCGGTCGAGCAGGGCAACGGCGGCACCTTCGGCTGCGAAGGTTTTGGCGATCATGCGGCCCATTCCGTTGGCACCGCCGACGACGACGGCGACCTGACCTGCTAGTTCCAAATTCATTGCCTTCCTCTGCTGTTCAGAAAGTGTAAAGGACACCCGGTTTCAAAGTAGTCAATACGTCAACTCTTCCTTGGCGGAGCTTTTTCACAACGGCCTCGGAGACGTGGTCATCGGTATAAAATTCAGTCTTCTCCATTCTGCGCCAGGAGTTGAAGTTTTTCCAGCAGCTTCGAAGGTGTTCGCCGGCGAAGTTCTTCGACAGATGCCTCGCTTTCCTCCATCAACTGGTCAATTTCGGCGCGATGATCGAAGTAGTATGCCAGAGCCGCGTACACGTCAGACAGCGAAAGATTGTATTCGGCAGCAATTTCGTCGGCGCACTTGCCCATGCGTTCGTGCCAGATTACGATGTTTTCTACCGTTATCCGGTGTCCGGCGATTCGGGGTTTGCCACCTACTATTCCAGGGGTAATCTCGATATGTTGGTCTAGAGATTTAATAGCCATAGGTGTTCCCGACAACGTCTACTTAGCTGATCTGGCTGTCGTGAAATACGTTCATGCTTGAAGCACTATAGTTATGGTGAATCAACGCGAATGCACCGCCCGCTGGATTCAAAATTCAAGTCTATGGATCCGCACCCGTGCGGTTCGCCTGCACGCGCGGGGTCAGGTCGAATTGGGTCTCGTGCCCATGGAAGAAGCGATTCAGTTCTTCCACCATTAACGAAAAGAAGCCAAGCGACCCTGCTGATCCGCCGAAGGCGCCGATGTGAGGGCTGAGGAAGACGTTGGGCAGCTGAAGGATCTCGCTGTCGGGCGGCACCGGTTCGGGGTTGAAGACGTCGAGGCCGGCGACGATATCGCCCTGTTTCAGCCTGTCGATGAGGGCGTCCGGGTCGGTGACTTTGCCGCGGGAGACGCTGACGAAGACTGTGCCGGGGCGCAGACGGGCCAGTTCCTCTTTGCCCAGCATTCCCTCGGTTCTGGGGGTGTGGGGGACCAGGCAGACGACGACATCGCAGGAAAGGACGTTCTCCAGGCTGGTTTGCAGAAAGCCGAGCGCTTCGGGCAGCTCCTGGGGCAAGTAGGGATCGTGGACCCAGATCTCGGTCTCGAAGGCGCGCAGGAATTTCATGAGGCGCCGGCCCATGTGTCCGCAGCCTATCAGGCCGACCCGCCGGCCCCACAGGACGCCCTGCATTCCTTCCATCAGGGTACGGTCGAACCTGGTCTGGCCGGCGATCATGCGGCGAAAGTGTGCGGCGCCGTTTTTGAGGCTGACGAGAATCAGAGCCAGCGCCCATTCGGAGACCGGATAGGAGGAGGCGTTGGTGGTGTCGACAGTGCGGATGCCGCGCGCCCAGGCGGCGTCGAGGTCGATGCGGCTGGCGAAACGATCGCCCTCCATCTCGCCGATGATTTTGAGGGTGGGGGCGGCGTCCAGCATGTCCGCCGTCACCGTCGGCGCGCCCAAACAAACGACCAACGCGTCGTGGCCTGGCAGCGTTTTCGAGAAATCGAGTGCGGCTTGGGGGTCGGTATTGGTGTCGTAGATGCCGCCGCCTTCGCAGGAGAACCAGTCCCAGTCGGCAAACGCTTCCAGACGGGTCAGGTCCTGCGGATCCACGTGGTTGTAACGAATTTCGTCGTTGAAGGCCAAGAGTACTTTGGGTCGTATTTGAGACATAGGCGATGTTTCAGACTGGAGGCTTCAGTTCAGCCAAAGCCTTTTTACTATTGGGATTGCCTGGCGGAAACCTTCTTCGCCGGTCTTGCTGGCCTCTTCGACAGAGATCCAGCCGTTGAAACCTGCATTGCGAAAGCGTTCGAAGATGGCATTCAGGGGCGTAACGCCGGTGCCTATGAGAACGGGGTCGAACGAACCTGCCTGCCTGATGTCGCTGACATGGACTGCGGCGACGCGCGGCAGTACTGCGTCCAGCACTGTCAGCGGGTCGTCGTTGACAGCCAGCAGATTGGCGGTGTCGAAAAGGAGCTGCAACCCGCTGCCGGCGGTG
>WTGY01000140.1:0-69507 GCA_011523365.1 Caldilineaceae bacterium | reverse complement strand
CCGGCGGTGACGCGCAGAAAGCTGACACCCAACTGTGCTGCGGCGTCGATGTAGCTGCGGAGCTCCTTCCGGTGTTGCAACCTCACGGCCGGATCGGGGTGCGTAAAATCGGTATAGGTCACCATGCCAGCAATGACTACGCCTGCGTCCTGCGCCTGCCGCCGCAGTCCTGTCAGATACGGACTTTGCAGAGAGTCCAGATGGGCCACGCTGATGTCGGCCCCGTCCAGGCCGATCTCGGCGGCCAAGCGGAACCAGTCGGCCAGCGTGCGCTCGCCGCTGCTGATGTCGGGGTAGAGGGAGGCAGGGAGGCAGGAAAACGGCATAGCGTTATGACTCGGAGATGGCGACGACCGCACCCGAAGATGCGTCGCAGTAGATGAAGCGGCTGTCGGGATCGGCGCTGAGACCGTGCGGCTCCGGTTCGGTTTCGGGCACGGTGATGCGGTCCAGTTCGGAGCCGTCGTCCAGGCTGAGTTTGACGATGACGCGGTGGCCGGTATGGACAACCCAGACGCCGTCCTCTTCCCGGACTACGCCGTGGGCGCGCGAGTATGGCAGAGGGATGACATGCTGGACGGACCAGTCGCTGATGCGCATCTTGGTAAGAGTCTGGTCTTTCAGCGTCGTGAGCCAGAGGTGGCCTGGTTCATGGTTGTCATACTCGATGCCGTGGGTGCCGCCGCCGTTGGGCAGGGGATGGCGCGAAATCGTCTTGCCGGTCTCGGGGTCGACGCGCAACACCTCACCGGCCGACTTGCCGGCGTCATGCGCCCGTTTGGGCCGCCATTTGTCGGCGGAGCCGTTGGCGGCCAGCCAAAGGCTGTCTTCGCCCCAGGCCATGCCGCTGGTGTTGGAGGAGTCACTGGGGATTTCGCGAATCATCATGGGCACGCCGTAGTAGTCCAGTTCGCCGTTGCGCTCGACCAGCATCACGCGGTCGGTGATCTGATCGACGATCCAGAGACCGTCGCCGGTCATCTGAAGACCGTTGGGCACTGAGTAAGGAGAGCGAAACAGTTTCGTGTAATGTGACATGGTTCACCCCTTTTGGAATCTGTGAAGAAGCGTTCGCGCGGGGCGCGGGTATTGTTTATTTTAGTCCTGTAGGCGGGGGTACGTTTACGGCCTCACCGCTTTCGACTATACGCGTCCAGGTGCTCTCCTCGATTGGAATTCCGTGTTCAAGGCGGTGTTGGCGCCGTTCCTCTTCGATTTCACCGGGGTAGTAGATCCTCTTCACGCCAGGCAACTTGGGCGAGGACCAGACCCATTCAACCAGCTTCTGCACTTCCTGTTTGTATTCGTCGGGATCGATGAAGCTCTCGATTTTGATGGCGAGCGCGAGCCAGCCGGATGCGCCGCGGGTTGGCGGGTCGGCACTGCAACCGGCCCAGGAGAGCCCGCCGGCGATGGCGTCGACCATCATGCCCAGTCCGTAGCCCTTGTGTCCGACTGAGCCGCCCACCGGCAGCATGGCGGCTTTGCGGTCCATAAAGACGTTGGGGTCCAGCACAGCGTTGCCTTCTTCGTCGATGAGCCAGTCGTCGGGTACGGGCAGGCCGCGGGCTCGCTGCACGTCCACCTTGCCGCCAGCGACCATGCTTGTGGTCATGTCCAGCATCAAGGGGGCGCCGCCGGCGCGGGGCGCGCTGAAGGCGAGCGGATTGGGGGGCAGCCGGCGGCCGGTGCCGCCGAAGGGCGCGGTGAAGGGTCCGCCGCCGTTGAGGAGTAGCAGGCCGATACAGTCCTGCTCGGCGGCAATGGGTGGAAAGGCTCCCAGGCGGCCGATGTGGGTGGACTGGTGGACGGCGACTGCGCCGAATGTGTGCTGCTTGGCGCGGTCCACGGCCATTTCCATGGCCTTTTTTGCCAAGACGATGCCCTGCATCTGCTGCGCGTCAATGACCACCGATGCCGGCGACTCCCGCACGATTTTGAGTGGGCCGACCGGCTTCATGTTGCCCTCTCGCACTGCGGTTATGTAGCCGGGCAGGCGGATGACGCCGTGGGAGTCATGTCCGACGAGATTGGAGTCGACGAGGTGATTGGTGACGTCCTGTCCCTGGTCGGCGGGAAAGCCGGCTGCGGCGAAGATAGCGGCGCCATATTTACTCAGGCTGTCGTGGAAAATGGTTGGCATTGGCGCAGGTTCCTGTGCTGGCTGTATTGGCTAGGGTATATAGGAAGGATGTGCGTCGCGGCGGTCCATGGCGCCTGCATTGCCGGGCGTGTGTTCCTGGAGAAGCCGGCTGGACTGGTAGGTTTCGTGAAAAAGTATACCCTGCGCAGTAGAAACATTCAAGCGGCAACGGCTCGGGGCAATCCAGTTCAGGTCCGTCTTCACAGTGGTCCTTAAATGGGTTGCGGGCACTTCTGGCAGAAGCACAGAATGCTCTCGTCATTATACCATCCCGTAGTAACCACCTGTTTCTGTCCCGCACATCTAAATTCGGCAGAGACTCTGATTTGGGCACTTTTCTCTCTACCTAGGAGGTTCAGAACCTGGCGGCGCAAGATTGCCAGGCTGTGTCGCGGATGGCCGTGACAGGCTCTTGCTGGTGCAGGTTGTTTCGAATGAGCTTGTACGAGTGTGTACGAGAGATGTACGTAAGTTTACGAGTGTTGGGTAGATTGTCTGAATCAGGATTTGCTGGATTTTTTGGATTTTCAGGATGCAGCTTGTTTCCTGGTGCGGATGTGGTTGGACGAGTGTTTGCAAGAGATGTACGTGCGTTTACGAGAGTTTACGAGAGTTTGCGGGTTGTTTGGACTGCAGTTCATGCAGTTTGTGTGATGGGCTGTGATTTGAGCTTGGCTGGCGCCGGTGTTCTCGTACCATTGCCGGCGCGGGTTGTGCGAAAGTTGTACGTACTCTGATTTGGTGGGGCGAGTTGGACGTTTCATGTCGGGTAAAGTCGGGTAATGTCGGGTTAAGTAGGCATAAGTCGGGTAAAGTCGGGCGATATTTTTTTCTTCGGGTGCTTGTTTTCGTTACGGTTTTGCATCAGTTTCTTCGTTTCGAGAGTCGATTCCCGGTTCTGGCAGGTTCTCTACGATGCTCATCCACTGCTCTAACAAACGACAGACTCATACCGTTTTGCACGCGGTGGGGGGCAGTGTGTCGGGTCTGGAAGGGTCATGTCGGGTCATGTCGGGGGTAGGTCGGGTCAGAGCGGGCAGTTTTCCTGTTTTGGACTTTGGCGCCTGCAGTTGAACACGTTTCCTCGCTGTCTTTGCTGGGTAACAGGTTAACAGGCTTTCGGGCGTCCGTAGGCTCCCAAAGTCTCTCATGCGCCTTCAGATTCGCTGCCAGCGGGAGTCGTGGGATCACAATGACGATACGCGCGCAGGGATGACTATTGTCTTGTCGGTACAAGGTTATTATATCACTGATTTTGGTGCATTTGCCCTGGAATTTCGAGGTTCGGTCCACATTGGGGATGGAAACAGTATGGCAGGTGGAATGCATGGCAGCGGCGGCTGAAATTGTCTGCGGGCTTTGGAGAGGGCGAAGGGAAGGCCTGGGCACCCACGAGGGGTGCCCCTACGGGGGGTTGGCTGGTTGGCGCATTTGAGGGCGACGCGGGCCTGGGCACCCACAAGGGGTGCCCCTACAGGGATTTGGTGGGACTGCCGGAAACTCTTTCGATTGGGGACCTGTTACGAATATCGACACCAGGTCGGCGAGGCATGTTGTTGGCCGGGGGCGTTGCGGGGGCGGAGCCCCCGCACAAGGGAGGGCCGAATAGGCCCGACCGCCCAAAACTGCAGCAGTCAGTAGTCAGTTTTTGGAGCCGGCGTTTTCCATGCCTCAGGGTGGCTCGCGGACTGGTCGGTGATTCGTCGCTGCCAGAGTTGTACGAGGACTCACGCCCAAATTGGGCTGCACCCCTGGGTGGCGGCTTTTTTTCGTTGGTTGGGTCAGCGGTGTTATTCTTTGGGGCAGTTCGGGTTCAGGTTCCCTTTTTTGGTTTAGAGCAGCTTTTCCCAGACAAGGAGAGTTCAGATATGGCGGAGTTTCGTGCCCAGGGCAGCGGCGGGGTGAAGGAGAGCGCGTTTACGATGGATACGTCCAGCATCAAGTACGGGCCGGGCGTGACGCGTGAAGTCGGCTTTGACATGAAGAAGCTGGGGGCGAAACGGGTGATGGTGGTGACGGATCCGCGGCTGGCTGGGGGCGAGCCGGTGGCGGTTGCGCTGGAGGCGCTGCGGGCGGAGGGCATCGATGCGGCGCTCTATGATGCGGTCCGTGTGGAGCCGACGGATACGTCCTTTCTTCACGCCATCGGTTTTGCGCGTGACGGCAACTTCGACGGGTACGTGTCGGTGGGGGGCGGGTCGACGATTGACACGGCGAAAGCGGCGAATCTCTATGCGACTTATCCGGCGGATTTCCTGGACTACGTCAATCCGCCGATTGGCGGGGGGATGCCCGTTCCCGGCGCGCTGCGGCCGCATGTGGCCGTTCCGACGACGGCCGGTACGGGCAGCGAGACGACCGGCGTCGCCATCTGCGATCTGACGGAGATGCACGTAAAGACCGGCATCGCGCACAGGGCGCTGCGGCCGCAGATTGGCATTCTGGATCCGCACAACACGCGGACGCTGCCGCAGATGGCTGCCGCGAGTACGGGGCTGGACGTGTTGAGTCATGCGCTGGAGTCCTTGACGGCGCTGCCGTACGACGGCCGTGCGGCACCGGAGTCGCCGGAGCTGAGGCCGGCCTATCAGGGGGCAAACCCGATCAGCGATATCTGGGCGACCAAGGCGATAGAGATGGTGGCGGCGAACATTGTGCGGGCGATCCAGGACACGGAGGACGACGAGGCGCGCAGCGCGATGCTGCTGGCGGCGGCCTATGCGGGCATCGGGTTCGGCAACGCGGGCGTGCATCTGCCGCACGGGATGAGCTACCCGGTCAGCGGGATGGTGCGGGCGTACAGACCGACGGGGTATCCGCCGGACCATCCGATCATTCCGCACGGGATGGCGGTCATTCTGAACGCGCCGGCGGTCTTTCGCTTCACGGCGCCGACGAATCCTGAGAAGCATCTGTATGCGGCGCGGTTGATGGGCGTAGACACGACGGGCGCGGCCGCGGAGGATGCGGGCGAGCTGCTGGCAGGAGCGATCATTGACCTGATGCAGAAGACGGGGGTTCCCAACGGCCTGGGCGCGATTGGATTCACGGAGGCGGACATTCCGGCGCTGGTCGAGGGGACATTGCCGCAACACCGGGTGACGAAGCTGTCACCGCGACCGGCGGAGGCGCAGGATTTGGAGGCGCTTTTCCGGGACGCGATGAGTTACTGGTAACGGGACCGAACGGGCGCATATTGGGGCAGGGCGCGCAAGCGTGGGCAGACCGCGTCTGACGTGGAAAACCCAGGAAGTCAGCCGCAGAGGCGGTTACTGTTTCAGCGCCAGCTCCAGTACCTGGGCCATGTGTAGCGGGGCGCGGCCGGCGAACTGTTCAATCTGGTCGCGGCAGCTGGTGCCGCTGGCCACAAGGTGTGCGCCCGGGGGCATTTCGCGCACGGCAGGGAAGAGCCGCTCCTCGCCGATGTCGCGGCTCACTTCGAAGTGACCCTTTCCATAGCCGAAGTCACCTGCCATTCCGCAGCAGCCGCTGTCGATCACCTGCACTGTGTAGCCGGCGGCGCGGAGCGCGGCCACGCTTGCCTCGTTTCCGATCAGCGCTTTTTGGTGGCAGTGACCGTGGAGCCATGCCGTTCCCGGCTCGTCGCGCCAGATTGCAGAAAAGCCCGATCCAAGACCGGTTTTACCCTCATCACTGCCGTTCCCGTTCGTCTCGGGAGCGGCTGTTTCGCGGGCGATGAATTCGTCGAAGGTCAGTGCGTTTGCGGCCACTGTTTGCGCGGCCTCGGGATCGGAAGCCAGGTCCAGGTATTCGTCGCGCAGGGTGAGGATACAGCTGGGTTCCAGCCCGACGATGGGCAGGCCCTGACGCGCGTAGGGTGCGAGGAGGGTTACGTTTTTGTCGACCCAGCCGCGTACCTTGTTGGCCTGACCGCCGGTGATGAGAGGGCGTCCACAGCAGGCGCGTCCCTCGGCCAGGCGCACCTCGTATCCGGCGGCCTCCAGGACCTTTACCGCAGCCTGTCCTATCTCCGGATGGTTGTATTCGGCCCAGGTGTCGTGGAAGAGAATGACTGTGGACGGGCTTTTGCCGTTTGCGGCGCCAGTCCTTGCGGTCGCGGCGCGGCGGGCAAACCAGGTTGACAGCGGCTGCCGGGCGTAGGCGGGCAGGGTCCGGCGCGGGTCGATGCCGGCGCGGGCGAAAGCCGCTTTGGCGGGCGCGGACTTCATTCCCCAGTTGACAAGTGGGACCAGTGGGCGGCCGAACCGATACAGCATACGGTTCAGTGTGGGCAGGAGTCCCATGAGCCGGTTGAAGAGGGGAAGGCCGTTGCGGTCGTAGTAGTGGACCAAGTACTCGGCCTTTATGCGCGCCATGTCGACTGCGGAGGGGCACTCGCTCTTGCAGGCTTTGCAGCCGATGCAGAGGTCCATCACGTCGTACATTTGCGGTGAGAAGAGCTCTTCTGGGGGAATGCGCCCGGCCATGGCGTTGCGCAGGGCATTGGCGCGGCCGCGGGTCGTGTCCTTCTCGTCTTTGGTGGCGATGTAGCTGGGGCACATTGTGCCGGCGCCGAGCTTGCGGCAGACGCCGGCGCCGTTGCACATTTCGATGGCGCCGTCGTAGCCGAAGTCGCTGCTCCAGTCGAAGACGGTCTGCAACTGAATGGTGTCGTACTCTTTGCCGAAGCGGAGATTCTCTGTTGAGGGCGGTGCGTCGATGATTTTGCCGGGATTCATGCGGTTGTCGGGGTCGAAGACCTCTTTCACCTGGCGCAAGGCGTCGTAGAGTTCGGGGCCGAACAGGCGGGGATGGAGATAGCTGCGGGCGAGGCCGTCGCCGTGTTCGCCGCTCATGGCGCCGCCGTAGTTTAGCGCCAAATCACAAGCATGCTCTCCGACTATGCGAAGTGTGTCGATGCCGGTCTGGTTCTTGAGATTGAGGAGGGGCCGCACATGAAGGCAGCCGGCTGAAGCGTGGGCGTAGACGGCGATCCCGGGTACATCTTCCTGTTCGCCGCAGAAGTCGAGGATTTTCTGCAGGTATTCGGCAAGCTTTTCCTGCGGCACGGTCGTGTCTTCGATTCCGGGGACAGGTTTGTAGTCGCCGCGGCGGCCCATGAGAATGTTGAGGCCGGCCTTACGCACATCCCATACGTCTTTCTGGCGGGTCGGATCCAGAATCTTTACGACAGTACTGCGCCAGCCGCGTGCGTTAAGGAGGCGTTCAAGGCCGTCCAATTTGGCGGAGAGCTCGCGTTCTTCGGTGCCGTAGAATTCGGTCAGGAGCACGGCCTCGGGGTCTCCGACGACGAAGTGGAGCCGCTTGGCCCACTCGGGCTGGGCGCGGGCCAGGTCGATGAGATGCTTGTCGAGGAGCTCGGAGGCGCTGGGGCTGGTTTCAAGGATGTCGGGAATGGCGGCGCAGGCGTCGACGAGGCGATCGAAGTGGACGACTGCGAGGGCGGTCATCTGCGGTTTGGGAACCAGTTTCAACTTTGCGCTGGTAACGGTTGCGAGCGTGCCTTCGCTGCCGGCGAGTAGCTGGCTGAGGTTGAACCGGTCGATCTGGGAGGCGTCGCAGAATTGGGAGCGGTAGAGTTTATCGAAACCGAGTTGGGCGCGCAGGAGAGCGGCCTGATCACCGGCCCGGCTGTCTCCGTTGGTTGCGGCTTCGTCCTGGAGAAGCCCGTGCAGGAGACGGTCGAGGCCGTAGCCCGAGACACGGCGCCAGTGACGGGGCCAGCGCTCCAGAATCTGCTCAAACTGGGCGCGCACGATGCCGGGGACTTCACGATAGATCTGCGATTCAAGAGAGTCGCCGCGGCTGCGGATTTCCAGTTCCGTGGAGGAGACCGGGCCGAAGCGCGTTGCAGAGCCGTCGCTGAGGACGACGTTGGTTTCCAGCAGGTTGTCGGCCAGCATGCCGTAGAGGATGCTGTGGCTGCCGGTGGCGTTGTTACCGATCGAGCCGCCGACGGAGGCGCGGTCGGCACTGGCCGGATCGGGGCCCAGCATCAGGCCGAGGGGGCCCAGTGTGCGGTTGAGCACTCCGATGGAGATGCCAGCCTGAACGGTAACTGTCCCGGCCTCCTCATCCACTGCCAGAATGCGATCCATGTATTTGGTGGTGTCGATGACCAGCCCGGCGCCTACGCACTGGCCGGCGAGCGAACTTCCGCCGCCGCGAGGCAGCAGCGGAACATTGTGGCGTGCGGCGAGCTCAACAGCAGCCTGTACGTCATCGGCGGAGCGGGGGATGACAACGCCGAGGGGTTGAATCTGATACTGGCTGGCGTCGGTGCTGTAGAGCATGCGGCTGTAGCCGTCGAAGCGCACCTCGCCTTCGACAACCTGCTCCAACTCATGGACCAGCTCCTGCGTCTCCTGCAGAGGTCCACGAAAGGAGGATGACGGGATGGTGGCTGGATCCTGAATCAAGGTGTGCTGCGTCATGGCGGGGTTATCCTATAGGTTCACGAGTTCGTGCGGGATCGGGGACGCCAACGGAATTCTACGTGCTCCGATTCAAGACTCCAGCGAGAAAGGCGTGGATTGCTGTGCACTTTAACAGAATCCAGCTTTGCGGTATACTCGCGTATCATTGCAGGGACAAGGCTTTGCAGATAGTCGGGTCAGGACTTGGCGCATGCCTGCGCTGCGAAGCCGCACTATGGGCTGATTCGCGAACAACAGGAGAGTTGAATGTCCACTAGCGTAAACGGAAACGGCGCGCAGATCAAAATGTACACGACCAGCTGGTGCCCGGATTGCTGGCGGGCGAAGTCGGTGATGAGGGGAAACAGTGTCGAGTTCGAGGAGATCGATATCGAGAGCGATGAAGAGGCCAGGGAGCTGGTGCAGAAGCTCAATCAGGGCAACATGACTGTGCCGACGATCGTCTTCCCCGACGGCGACGTGTTGACCGAACCCTCGACGACGGCGTTGATGGCAAAGCTTTCGAAGCTATAGGGGCCACTGTGCCGCCCCGTCTGGGCGGCCAACGGTTTCGGCCCCGGCCTCAACTTCCTGAGCCAGGCTTGTTCCGCCAATGTGCGGGACCGGCAGCCGGACGGCGTGAATGCCGGCCGGTTACCGACAAGATGCGTGTTCGCGATTCTGGCGGCCCGGAGAGGCCCCTATTTTCACCCTTCAGATTTTCGGAATTGAAAGGTCAGGTGCCCAGACATGGAACATTCGCTCCTGAGTCATGTCGACTTGAGCCAGCGGTTGAAGCGGAAAGATTACGAACAGCTGCTTGTGGAGCGCCAGGAGCAGTTCCTGGCGTTGCGCTTGCAGTTGGGCGGGCAGATTGGAGGCAAGATTGGTCCTCCACTGCTCATTCTATTTGAGGGGTGGGATGCGGCCGGGAAGGGGGGCTGCATACGGCGGCTGACGGCACCGCTGGACCCGCGCCATTTTTCGGTGCACCAGTACCAGGCGCCCACCGATCGAGAAAAGCGACACCATTTTCTGTGGCGGTTCTGGCCGGCGGTTCCGGGCAGGGGGGGTATGTGCATTTTCGACCGTACGTGGTATGGGCGGGTGTTGGTGGAGCGTGTTGAAGGATTCGCCAGCGTCCCGGACTGGCGGCGGGCCTATGAGGAGATCCGTCACTGGGAGTCGCTCCTGGTCTCGGACGGGACGATTCTGATCAAGTTTTTCCTACACATCTCCTCGAAGGAACAGAAGAAGCGCTTCGACAGCCGGGCCGTCGACCATTTGCGGCAGTGGAAACTAACGGATGAGGACTGGCGCAACCGGAAAAAGCGCAAGGAGTACGAAGAGGCGATTGTGGAGATGGTGGAGAAGACGGATACGGTGTTGGCGCCGTGGACGATCGTGGCCGCGGAACAGAAGCGATTTGCGCGGATCAAGGTGCTGGAGACGGTGAATCAGAAAATTGAGGCCGCATTGGGCTGAGTGGCTACAGCAGCGATGTGGATGCGCCTCCGCCGCTGACGTTTGGATTCAGCGCGGGTTCGTTTTTGATCCGCGACGGGCCGCTAAGCGCCGGGAAGAACATCTTTCTATCCGCGAAGGCACGCGAAGCGGCGCGAAGAACACCTTTTGATCCACGGAGGGCCACGAAGGGCCGCGAAGAACACCTTTCTTTCCGCGAAGGCACGCGAAGCGGCGCGAAGAACACCTTTCTTTCCGCGAAGGCACGCGAAGGGGCGCGAAGAACACCTTTTCATCCACGAAAGGCCGCGAAGAACAGCAGAGGCTATGGGGATTCTCCTTAGCTTGAATGTGCGGGGCAGCCGCACTTTGCTCTAGTAAATTGTGTTCAGCCAGTCGTCGACTAGCCCTAGAGAGTCAAATGACCCTCAACGAGAAAGTTGCAATTGTCACAGGAGCGGCGTCCGGCATCGGGCGGGCTTGCGCGCAGCGTTTTGTGGATGAAGGGGCGACCGTGCTGGCCTGCGACATTGACGGTGACGGGCTGGAGCAACTGGCGGCCGAAACAGGCGAGGGCCGTCTTCATACGGTTCTTTGTGACGTGACGAAGAGGGCTGACGCGGAGTCGAGCGTCGGGAAGGCGCTCTCGGTAGGCGGCAGGCTGGACTGTCTTGTGAATTCGGCCGGCATCACGCCGCGTACGCTGCCGCCTGAGGCCGATTTTGAGGCGCGTTGGGACGCGGTGATGGAGGTCAATGCCAAGGGTGTATTTCTAATGTCGTACGCGGCGTTGGAGGTTATGAGACCTGCAGGCCGTGGGTCGATTGTGAATCTTGTCTCGGTGATGAGCATGGTTGGCTACCCGACGTCGCTGCCGTTTTCGGACGGTTTTACGGCGTATCCGCACAGCAAGGGGGCGGTGGCGCAGATGACCAAGGAGATGGGCGTGCGGTTTGCGGTCGAGGGTGTGCGCATCAATGCGGTTGCGCCCGGGTTCGTCTATTCGCCGCTAACGGAAAACGTTGTTGGAAACCCGGAGGTGCATGCGGAGATGAAGCGGTTGCATCCGATGGGGCGGATGGGGCAGCCTGAGGAGATTGCAGCGGTGGTGGCGTTTTTGGCGTCGGACGAGGCGTCGTTTGTGACGGCGAGTGTTTGGCCGGTGGATGGGGGGTATACTGCGCAGTAGTTCGCTGAAGGCTACGTTTGCTTAAGGTTCAGATTCCGGCAAACATTTTTACCGGTTAGACAGTTGTCTAAAAGGACTGTCCCAAGGGCTTAAGATCGGCAACTTCATGGCAAGAAAGTGTGGCACGGACCTGCTGGAATCGGCTGACAGTTTCGGCAGAGTAGAGTCGTTCACCGCAATGTAGACATACCTCGGCAGGGGCGGTCGCAGTTGCGACATTTACGCCACCACGCAGTAGCTTCTCAACTTCCTTCTCGACCATTTCACCTCCACAGATCGGACATTTTTTAATGGCATCAATTGTCTGTGCTCCGTACGCTCTCTTTGATTCTACGGCTTGGGTCAGGGTGTTAAGCGGTGAATGCGACATGTTGTCCTTCAATGAGGGACAGAAGGTTTCACGAAGCGCCATCGAGGATGAGGCTACCAAGCGGGCACCCACAAGGGGTGCCCCTACGGTGGATAGGGTAAAATGGCGCATATTTGGGCAGGCCTGGGCGCCCTCAAGGGGGTGCCCCTACGGGGGAGTTGGGCAGGTTGGCACACTCTTGGGCAGCGGGCTTGGGCACCCACGAGGGGTGCCCCTACGGGAGGTAGGGCAGGTTGGCGCCCTCTGAGGCGGGCTTGGGCACCCACAAGGGGTGCCCCTACGATGGATGCCTGGTTGTAAGGAAGTGTTAGTGAGCCCCAAACAGCTCTGAAATGTCTTTCGCAAGGACAGTCTTCGTAGGCCAAAACGGAGGAGACTGACAGAGAACGCTTAAAGCGTTAGCTAGGCCAACTGTGCTTTTTGTTAGGCGTGGTGAGTGATGGGGATCCGATTGCACTGAACTGCGCCGAAAGTGTCTTCAGGACTCGCAGGTCATTGGGCTACATACCGAGTCTCGCCGGAATCTTCCTCGCTCTTCTTTCCCAGACTTGATGCACGACTGGTCAGCGACTTTTCGTCGCTGACGTTTACGCCCATTTCAGCGAAGACTTCCCGCCAGGGTCGGGCTGTCGACGGGTCAGACTTCCACTCTTCCAAAGCTCGCACGGCGCGCCGAATCGCCCAATATTCTCTCAGTTTTTCCAGTAAGGGGATGTTGTCGACAAGGCGCAACAGGTATTCCTTTAGAGTCATTTACTTTTTCTCACTTTTCAAGGCCCGCCACACTCGCTCAGGGGTGAAGGGGATCTCGCGGATGCGTATGCCGGTTGCGTCGAAGATGGCGCTGGCGATGGCGGGGGCCATGCCGTCCATGGGGATTTCGGCTATGGCTTTGGCGCCGAAGGGGCCGGTGGGCTCGTAGGTCTGGACGAGGATGGTGTCGAGCTCGGGTATTTCGTTTGCGGCCAGGATACGGTAGTCGCCGAATCTGCTGACCTCGAGGCGGCCGTTGTCGTCGTAGGGCATCTCCTCGCAGAGGGCGTAGCCCAGAGCCTGGGTCATGCCGCCTTCGACTTGGCCGCTGGCGGTGACCGGATTGATGGCGATGCCGCAGTCCACAGCCATTACCGCTTTTTCGACGGTCACTTGGCCGGTTTCCGTGTCCACTTCCAGCGCGGCGTACTGGGCGGCGAAAGGAGGGGGGCTGACGTAGCTCATGTGGCTGGCGGTGGCCATGATCTGATGCTGCTCCTCCTGGTGGATGCTGTGGAGGGCGACTTTTTCAATTGAAACGGCCTGTCCTCCCGGCGCAATGACCTTCTGATCCTCCAGCCAGAGCTGATCGGCGTCGACTCCCTCGAACAGGTGCGCGGCGGCGTGGCGGCGGATCTGGAGGCTGACATCCTCGACGGCTTTGAGTACGGCGCCGCCGGAGATGTAGGTGGTGCTGCTGGCGTAGGCGCCGGTGTCGAAGGGTGTGAAGTCGGTGTCGCTGCTGTAGATGACGATCTGATCGAGAGGCACGCCCAGCGCCTCGGCCGCGATCTGGGCCAGAACGGTATCGGAGCCGGTTCCGAGGTCAGTTGCGCCGACGAGGAGGTTGAAGGAGCCGTCGTCGTTGAGCTTGATGCTGGCGGCGCCCATGTCGAGCCCGGCGATGCCGGTCCCGTGCATGCAGATTGCGAGGCCGATGCCGCGGCGGATATGGGGACGGTCAGGCGGTGACTTCCAATCGGGGTCGTTGCGGCGGTGCCAGCCGATGGACTCGGCCCCGGTTTCGACACACTCTGCGAGGCCGCTGCTCTCAACCGTTTGCGGAAAACCCTCGCGCCCCTCTCCCATTGCCACCGCCATCACCAACGAATCACCTTCTTTCACCCAATTGATGCGCTTGAACTCCGTCGGATCCATTCCGAAGGCGAGCGCCATCTCCTCCATGTGCTGCTCCAGGCCGAAGAGGGCCTGGGGTGCGCCGTAGCCGCGGAAAGCGCCGGGCACAGGTTTGTTGGTGTAGACGACGTCACAGTCGAAGCGGGCTGCGGGCAGCCAGTAGGTGCTGAGGGCGCGGAAGCCGGTGACCATCTGCACGGTGAGACCGTGCGTACCGTAGGCGCCGGTGTCGGCAACCACCCGGACTTCCATCCCGACCAGTTTTCCGGATGCGTCCACGCCACTGCGGAATCGCAGCCGCTGGGGATGGCGTGTGCGGGCGGAGCTAAACTCCATCTGGCGTGTGTATTCGAACTTGACCGGGCGGCCCGTTGCAATGGTGAGATGGGCGCACAGGTCTTCGATGAGCATCTCCTGCTTGCCGCCGAAGCCGCCGCCGATGCGCGGTTTCACGACGCGGATGCGGCGGACGGGCAGGCCGAGCAGGGGGGCGACCATGCGGCGGACGTGGAAGGGGACCTGGGTACTGGTGCGGATGACGAGCCGGTCGTCTTCATCCCAGTAGGTGATGACGACGTGGGGCTCGATGCTGGCCTGCTGCACCTGGTGAACGCGGTATTCGCTTTCGAAGACAAAGTAAGCAGATTCCAGGGCGGCATCGACGTCGTTATGGTCCACGAGCAGTTTGACGGCAACGTTGCGTTTGGCGTCGTGAATCATTTGGGCGTCATCTTCGTCGTGAATCACGGGCGCGCCGGTCTGCATGGCTTCTTCAGGTGAGAAGGCCGCGGGCAGCTCTTCGTATTCGACTTTTATGCGTTCCAGTGCCTCCTGTACAAGCTCCGGTGTTTCAGCGGCAACGGTGGCCACCCTGTCGCCGACGTAGCGAACTTTCGAATCGAGGCAGACCTGGTCGTAGGGGGGCGGCTGGGGATAGCTCTGGCCGCCGCTGGCGTAGATGACGCGGGGAAGGTCGGCGTAGGTCTGGACGGCGTGCACGCCGGGCAACGCGAGCGCGTCGGCGGTATCGATGGAAAGGATGCGGGCATGGGCGACGGGGCTGGTGAGGAGGCCGCCATAGAGCATACCGGGCAGCTCGACATCGTCGGCGAAGACGGGGCGACCTTTGGCCAGTTTGACGGCGTCCACCTTTGGTTCGGGCTTGTTGACGACCTGGGTCCGAGGAGGCGCGACGGTCACGGGGACAGTGCGGGTCTGTGTTTGCGTGTCGGGCCCGCCGTCGTGCCAGCCGTTTGAGGGCAGCCGGTCCGAGGCCGGCCATTCGCCGGTTGCGGGGGCGTCGCGCACGTCGATTTCCGGGGGAGGAGGGGTCTCTCCCTGCAGTTGGGCGGCGGCGCGGAGGATGGCCTGAACAGGTTTCAGGTAGCCTGTGCAGCGGCAGAGAACGCCGGCAATGGCTTCGCGCACGGCGTCTTCGCTGGGCCGGGGTTCCTTGTCCAGCAGGTGCTGGGCGGCAAGGATCTGCGCGGGCGTGCAGTAGCCGCACTGAATTGCGCCGCACTCGATGAACTGCTGCTGCAAGGTGGAGATGCGGGGAGACAGGCGTTCCTGCAAGCTCCTTTCTGCGTCCTCAGCGTCTTCGCCCTCCAGCCCTTCGAGTGTGACGACCGAAGCACGGTCAGCTTGGGCAGCCAGCAGGATTCCGCTGTTGACAAGGCGGTAGCTTTTGGGGTCGTCCGGCGTTCGGGTGAAGAGAATTGCATCTGCGCCGGTTTCGCCTGTTTCGTCGCCATGTTTGAGGCTGAAGATGCGCAGACGGCGCAAAGCCGTACGCAGCAGCTCTCCGGGGTAGACGTCGATATGGTGGTGGGTACCGTTGACTGTGAGTGAGATTGAAGAGGGCATGATTTGGATGTAGTGGTTTGAGGCCAGTGGTCTGCAAGGTCTCCCGGCTATGGGTGAGAGCCTGAAGCGTCAGTCCGCGCCCGCCGGCCCACGACTTCGGCCATGGCCAACCTGTATTCGCCGCTTGCTTTGTAATCGCTTGTGGGGAGGAGCGGTCCACCAGCAATTCGGGGCCGGGTATCAACGCCGCAGAGGGCAGTCCGTGTCGAATCTGCGCGGTTTCCGCCGCTGGAGGTCCCTCTCCGGGAGAGATCGCCGTTGGCGGCGGCGACAGCAACTGCGGCAACGATGCACCTGTCCATCGGCGATCGGGCAATACGCGCGTGGCCGGCTACGGCATGGACAAGGGGCAACTGAATCTCGGTAATTAAGATGGGACCTTGCGAGGACCGAGGGTTGGAAAGGGTGAAATCTTCCAACAGCCGGTGCGACTCGCCACCGTCTCTGTCGACGGCTACGACCGAGGCGTTGAGCGCCAGTAAGGCGGCGAACGGTTCGCTGTCGGGCTCGGCAAGTGCGACGAGGCCGCCGACTGTGGCGGCGTTGCGCAGGTTCTGCGGCCCTTCAAAGCGGGCGGTAGCCGGCAGGATGCCGGCGGCCAGATCTGCGCATTGAGGATGTTCGACCAGTTCAGTGAGGGTTGTCATCGCTCCGACATGCAGGCTGGAATCGACTTGCCTGATGTAGGACAGTTCCAGGGCGGCCAGGTCGACAACGCCGTCGACGTCGCGCCGCTGCCGCGTTTCCAGAGCTCCCACGAGATGGGTGCCCCCGGCCAGGGGTAGGCGCCGTGCGGTACTATCAGCCAGCAGATCGAGCGCGTCGTTCAGGGTCTTTGGTCTGTGATATTCCGCGAGAATTGCCATTGTTGGTCTAAGTTTTTGGAAATGGGAAACGTGGTGCGGATAACCTGTGTAGGAGTTACGCGCCCGGCGGCGGCTCCGGCGCAAGATCCAGTTCCTGCAGCAAGCCGACCAAGCTGAAGTTCATTGCCAACACGACCGCCGCCGGGGTGAGTAGAAAGATTGGCAAGACGGTAACGAAACTGACGACGAGCAACAGGACCTGGAAGAGGAACATGAGAAAGGTATAGAGAGGGTGGCGCAGGGCGAGAATGAAGGCGTTTCTGAGGACCATCTTGATACTCATTTCGTCCTGCTGCCAGAGCAAGGGAAAAAAGTATTGACCCGCCATGAGAACGATGATCAGGATCCAGACCCAAACGATACTGATGATCTGGGCCCAACTGGCGGTGCTGGCGCCGTAGAAACGGATGTTTACTGAGACGCCGGCGATCATCAGCAGGTTAATGCCGAGCAGGAGCCAGCTCTTGCCGATCGTGGACTTTGCGCCATCCCAGAAGAATCCGCTCTCCACCCTGCGGTAGTTGGCGACGCGGTTGGCCGCGTTGTGGATACCTGCCGTCACCGGGCCCGCAGGCAATATCAGGAAAATCCCGACCCACCAGAGGACGCTTAGCCAGACCCATAGGAGCAGATCTTCATAGAGCGCCTTAATCGTGCGCCACATGACTGTGAATGCTTTCATATCAGTTCCGTCTGCCGCTTGGCTGCTGCGCGGACCAAGGGAAGCCCCGTTTTCGAGGCTGGCCCAGGCCCGAGAAAAATTTCTTTGCCATTATAGCAGCAGCCCCCTGTTTCTCGGAATCGAGCGGTTGAGGCGGGGGCATCCCGGATCTGGGGTAGGAACAGGCTGGGAATCCATGCCGGCGGTGGCTGGGATTGTGCGCCGGCTTTTGGAGCAGAGGCGGGCAGCCGTCAGGGCCAGCCTCAGTTGGGAGGTCGTTTGATTTGTGGGGCCAGGGCTGGCACAAAGGCTGGCCATGAGGGGATTCGATGGGACTGGCGGGGCGGGGTCTGGCTGGGCACCTTCGATTAGGCACCTGTCACCAATGTCGACACCCGGTCGATGAGGCACGTCTTAGGGGGGGGCGTTGCGGGGGCGGAGCCCCCGCACAAGGGAGGGCCGAATAGGCCCGACCGCCCATAAAAGCAGTTTTTAGTAGTCAGTTTTTAGTTATTAGTGGTTAGGGGCAGTTTCTGCGCTTGGCCTGGCTCAGAGTTGAGCGCGAGATTGTTTGGGGGTCGGCTGCGACGTTAGGCATGGGAGAGTTTGCGTCCTTTTTGGGATGCGGACGAGTTGGCGCATACTTTTGCTACTTATGAATTGGGACAGATATAATGAGTTGCGGGGCAGAAGCAGGCTGGTGTAACTGACCTGAGGCAGGGGAGACCCCGCCTATTGCCCGACGCAAAGGGCGCGAATCCTCTCAGATTCAGGGAAGATTTCAATCGAGTTGACCGGCAGTCCACCTGGCGTAGAAACGAGCCGAGAGGGTGAGTTCGCCCCAAGCTACTCGGAGGATGACCGATGACCGAGCACGGCAGGAAAATCCTTGTATGCGTTGCCTGGCCTTATGCCAACGGCGAAAAGCACATCGGACAGATTGCGGGCGCGTATCTGCCGCCCGATATCTTTGCCCGTTACCAGCGCATGGCAGGCAACGATGTACTGATGGTCAGCGGCTCCGATACGCATGGCACGCCGATCACGCTGCAGGCGGAGAGGGAAGGTCTGGGTCCAGCGGAAGTGGTGGACAAGTACCACGAGCTTTTCGTTGAGGGCTGCGTGGCGATGGGCCTGACCTTCGACCTGTACACGCACACGGACACGCAGAACCACTGGGACATTACGCAGCAGGTGTTCCGGCGGCATATGGCGAACGAATACATCTACAGGGAAGTGCAGAAGCAGTGGTACGACCCCGAGGCAGGACGTTTTCTGGCCGACCGCTACGTGGAGGGTACGTGCCCATTCTGCGGCTTTGGCGAAGCGCGCGGCGACCAGTGCGACAACTGCGGGCGCCTTTATGATGCGCTGGAGTTGACCGACACAAGGTCGAAGTTGAGTGGGAGCAGCGAGCTGGAGGTACGGGAAACTGAACATTTCTTTCTCGATTTGGGGGCGCTCAATGAACCTCTGCTGGAATGGGTCGGCAGAGATAAGGAGCACTGGCGCAACAACGTTCTGAACTTTACCCAGGGGCAGCTGAACCTGAAGGAGCTGCGGGGGCGGGCGATCACGCGCGACATCGATTGGGGCATTGACATTCCTCTGGAAGGATACGAGAGCAAGTGCATTTACGTCTGGTATGATGCGGTGCAAGGGTATCTGAGTGCGGCAATCGAATGGGCTGCGTTGAGCGGCGGCAAATGGCAGGACTGGTGGGACCGAGACCTTTCTCCGGACGCCCGCCACTACTACTTCATCGGCAAGGACAATATCCCTTTCCATACGCAGATCTGGCCGGGCATGATTATGGCCTATAACGATGAGGCCGATGCGGACATCGAAGCTGCCAACATCTCCGGTCTTTCGGAAACGGCGGAGCCGCTGAAAAAGGCGCGTCTGCACCTGCCGTATGACGTTCCGGCCAACGAGTACCTCAACTTTGGCGGGGCCCAGTTCAGCACGAGCCGGGGCAATGTCATCGGTTTCAATACGGTCCTGGAGGAGTTTGAGGCGGACGCCTGGCGCTATACTTTGACGGCCATGGCGCCGGAGACAGCGGATACCGAGTTCACGTGGCCGGACTTTGTCGAGCTGGTGAACAACGAACTGGTGGCCAACTGGGGCAATCTGGTCAACCGGGCTCTAGGATTCGCGTTCAGGCGTTACGAGGGGGCGGTGCCTGAGCCGGGAGAAATGGACGCGACGGATGAAGGCCTGTTGGCGGAGATACGCGGTGGTTTCGAGAGCGTGGGAGCGCTATACGAAGCAGTGAGGTTGAAGGCGGCTCTGCAGGAGGCGCGGCGGTTGAGCCAGCGCGTTAACCAGTACCTGAACGAGAAGGAGCCCTGGCGGACTTTTGGGACGGATCCAGAGACTACGGCGACGACAGTGTACGTGACGCTGCAGGCCATCGACTGGCTGAAGCTGCTGTGGGCGCCGATTCTGCCCCACAGCAGCGAACAGCTGCACCAATACCTAGGCTATTCGGAACCGCTTTTTGGGCAGCTCGGTATGACGGACATTGAGGACGACCGCGGTTCGCATCTGGTGCTGCGCTACGACCATGGTGGCGCCAGCGGGGTCTGGCAGGCGCAGCCGCTGGCGGCCGGTCAGCATTTGAGGAAACCGGCGCCACTCTTTACTAAGCTGGATCCTGCTGTCGTGCTGGGTGAGGAGAACGGGTAGCGCGTGAAAGGGCCCATGCGCAGAGGGTTCGATGCATCCGCCTATGTTCTGGCTTCGATTCTGATCGTCTATGCGGCCCTGGGCACACTCTTCGCAGTCAAGACTCCGCGCTGGCAAAACCCGGACGAGCCGGCCCACTACAATTACATTGCCCATATTGCGGCCGAAAGGCGGTTGCCGGTGCTGCGGATGGGCGATTATGACGAAGAGTACCTCGCGCGCCTGAAGGCGGAGAAGTTTCCGCCGGACCTGTCGATAGAAGCGGTCCGCTACGAGTCCCATCAGCCTCCTCTTTACTATCTGCTCGCGGTCCCGGTCTACTGGTTGGGCCAGGGCGAACTGCTGGCCTTACGGCTTTTCGGCGTTGTGCTGGGCGGGGGCGTCGTGCTGCTGGTTCTCCTGTGTGCGCGTGAGGTAGTTCCCGGGTCGCCTCACATCGCGCTGGGGGCGGCCGCTTTTGCAGCCTTTCTGCCTATGCACGCGGCGCTGATGGCGTCGGTCAACAACGATGCCCTGGCGGAACTGTTGATCGCCGGAACGGTGCTGGCGCTGTTGCGGTGGCAGCGGTTGAGTGCTGAGAGCGGTGTTGATAGTGCGGCGGGCCATCTGCTGTCAGCAGGGATCCTCATTGGACTTGGCTTTCTCACGAAGGCGACTGCGTATACGCTTCTGCCTGTCGCACTGATTGTGGTCATCTTTCAGTCAGTCTGGCCGGTGTCCGCCGGCAGGACGCGGGCGGTAGAGCTGGCTGTGCGGCTGGCGCTGGCAGTAGGGCCTGCATTGCTGCTCGGATTACCGTGGTGGATCCGAAACAGCCTGGTATACGGGAATCTGGACATCCTCGGCCTCAACTGGCACGATGCGGTCGTGACCGGGCAGCCGACGGCGGCGGACTGGATCGCGGAGCACGGTTGGGGCGCGTATTGGGAGAGGGCGTGGACGTTTACCAGCAAGAGCTTCTGGGGCGTGTTTGGCTGGCTGGGCGTCTTTATGGATGCCCGCGTCTATACGGTTTTATACATTCTGACAGCTATGGCAGCGGTGGGCATCCTCTTCCGATTGCGGGCGGGGGTGAATCGCAATGAGTGGCCGTGGTCTCGCTTCCTCTCTTCTCCCGGGATGACTCTGTTGCTGCTGTGGCTGGCGACACTTGGTGCCTATGGCTGGTATAATCTGGGGTTCATCCAGCACCAGGGCCGCTATCTTTTTCCGGCGCTGCCGGCGTGGAGTCTGCTCTTCGCCATAGGTTGGTGGGCAGTACTCGAAAGGCGGGCCAGTCTCGTCGCGGGTGGCGTCCTGCTGGCGGGGGCAGGCGCACACTTTGCCTTTGCGACGCTGGCGGGTGGAACGGACGACAGGTGGACCCTGCTGCTGTTCGGGATTGCCGGCCTCGGCATGCTGATTTACAGGCTGCTCTGCGGCCGTGTTAGCCGGGTCTTTGGCGCCATCGGAGTTGGGGATCAGGACGGTGCTTCTTTGGACGCGTCTGATGGGCTACGCAATGGCGGTGAATTGCGTACGATCGTGTATATCTGCCTGTTCGTGGCAGTGGTTGCTCTGGACATTGCCATACCGTTCCTGTATATTGTCCCTCAGTTGAGTTCGTAACATTGTGATTCCAGTTTGCGGCGATCTCGGTTCCCAAAAGCAGTGGTTTCGGGGAAAGACAGGGTAGGGAATCCTGCAGCAACTGTCCGTATCGCCCGCGACTCTACCATGAAGCACTGAATCTGATGAGTTCAACTGTCCCATTGCCCCCAGGACGACAGATTGTACCGATGCGGGATCTTCGCGGCCCAGCTACGGCTCAGGGCAGGCCCCCCAGCGGCGTCGAGTTCATTCTAATCTGGTTGTGCGTAGCGGTTGTGGCTGTTGCCGGCGCCTTTGCCGGCTGGCAGTTCTGGCACACGGACCGTATCTTCAGCGGCGTGCGCGTGGCCGGGGTGCCCGTGGGCGGCGAGACGCGTGCGTCGGCACTGTTGCGCCTGCACCGTGAGTTGACGCCTTATCCGCTGGCGCCCATCTTCCTCGAACTCAATCCCCAAACTACAGAGGGCACCGGGGCAGCAAGAACTGCGGTCAGACGGTGGGCGCTGGGAGCCGAGCTGCTGACGCCGGAGGCAGACCTGGAGGGGGCAGTCAACTTCGCTTATCATGTCGGGCGGCAGGGGAGCCTGTTGGAGCGTATCCTCGGCCAGTGGCGGGCCTTCAACGGCAAACAGACGGTGTGGCCGGAGGTGTTTATCAGTGAAGGCGTTGTGCGCCAGGCCGTCGGCGACGCGGCCTCCGAAGTGCGGCGGCCGAGCCGCCCTGCCATCCAGATTGGCGAAGTTTCGGTTCCGCCGCAGCCGGGACTTGACGTTGATGTGGCTGCGACGGCTCACCTCATACTGGCGCAGCTGGCGAGCGGCCGATCGGGAACGGTGCCTCTGCAGACTTACAGCACTGCGCCGCCCCAGAGCGCGGCTGGGGACTCGTCACAGAACAGTGCGAGCGCCGGTTCACCCGCCTTCGATAGCATTTCAGGTGGTCTCGCGGCCTCGCAGCCGGTCGTTTTGCGGCACGAAGCATCCGGGACTGCATTTGCGCTTGACGCGGCACTGTTGCAGAGAATAATGCCTGGGGGAGATCCCAGTTTTCTCAATGAAGAGGCCCTGCGCTTCGTGGTCGAGGGCTGGGCGAATCAGGTTTCCTATCCCGCCCAGGATGCGCGCCTGCGCTTTGACGATGCGACGTCAACGCTGACGGTACTACAGCCGAGCAGGGCGGGCCAGCGCCTGAACGTCGACCTGACGATCGAGGCTGTTCGCAACGCGCTGACCACCGACGTGCGGACCGGTGCGCTGCCGATTTTCTCCATTCCCCCCGCGGTCGATTCCAGCCGGGTGAACGAACTGGGAATCAGAGAGCTGGTCGCCAGCGGCAGCACGTACTTTAAGGGCAGCAGCAGCACGCGCGTTTACAACATCGAAGTCGCGGCAGAGAAACTCGTGGGCGTGGTCGTTCCACCCAACGGTGTCTTCAGTTTCAATTCGGCGATTGAGGCGGTGAGCGGGGCCAACGGATTTGAGGATTCGGCCATTATCTGGGGGGACCGCACGGCTGTCGGCGTGGGTGGAGGCGTCTGCCAGGTGAGCACTACGGTTTTCCGGGCGGCGCTGGAAGGGGGTTTTCCTTTTCTTGAGCGCCACAATCACGGCTACGTGGTGAGCTGGTACGGCGACCCTGGATTCGACGCGACGATATACACTCCGTACGTTGACCTCAGATTCCTCAATGATACTGACGCGCATCTGCTGATCCAGCCTGTAGTGGACAGCGTGGAAGGGATTCTCACTTTCCGGTTTTACGGTACAAGGCCGGACAGAGTGGTGGAAATCGGTGAGGCGGTGTACGAGGATATCAAGGAGCCCGGCGAACCGATTTACCAGGAAGACGCCAGTCTGGAAGCCGGGCAGATCAAGCAGGTGGAGTGGGCCAATGATGGCCTGACCGCGACGGTCATTCGCAAGGTCACAGAGAATGGCCAGACTCGGGAGGATCCGATCAGGTCGGTCTACCGGCCCTGGAACGCGATGTACTTGTACGGTCCAGGTACCGTCATCCCCGGCGTGACCGATGTCAAAGAGGAGCCGTCCGCGACCCCGCAATCGGAAGGGAACAGTGGCGGAGGTGGCTGAGCGAACCGGCGCTACCCGGAAACCAGGTCCTTCTCTCCGCTTGAAGCCCCCCGTTTTGTCCCACCTACAATGCTCTTGACTATCGACATCGGAAACAGCAGCACCGTCCTGGGCGCGTTTGGCGACGACGATGCCCCCGTTGCCGCCTGGCGGCTGCCGACGGAGCGACGGAGCCGTCCGGAAACGGTCGGGCGGTCTCTCTCCCGAGTCTGGCAGGAAAACGGTCTTGGCGCTGCAGAGTTTGAGGGGGCAGCTTTGTGCAGCGTAGTGGCTCCGTTGACTGAACTGTGGAGGGGGACGTTGCAGGATATCCTTGGCCGCGAGCCGCTGGTGCTGCACCAGCGGATGGAACTTGGCATGGTGCTGGACGTCAGGAACCCGGACCATGTGGGGATGGACCGGCTTGCCGACGCAGCGGCGGTGCGGGAGCGTACAACGGGGGCGGCGGTTGCCGTTGACTTCGGCACGGCGACGACGTTCAATGTGGTGGACGAAGAGGGGCGATTCCGCGGCGGGGCCATTGCCCCAGGCCTTGCTATAGCCGCCGAGTCGCTGAAGGTCGCCGCCCCGGGCCTGGCAGAACTGGCAGAAGTGTTTGGCGAATTCACGCCGGCCTCAAAGGCGGTCGAATTTAGTCCTCCTTCCTCGGCTGTCGGCCGCGATACCGACGAGGCCCTGCGATCGGGGATCGTTCTAGGCTATGCGGGACTGGTCGATGGACTCCTTACCCGCATCCGCAATGAGTTGGATTCCCCTGTCACGGTCGTTTCCACAGGTGGACTGGGGCATGTCATCACGCCGATGACAGACTCGATCGACCATTACGATCCCTGGCTTACGCTGGCCGGAATCCGCGCCATTTATGGGCTCAATGTCGTAAGCAACTAAGGTTTTATCGGACTTCATCTCTCGCAGCCCTCACTCCTTTACTCCAGCAGTTGGCGATAGCAGCGGAGCGTAGCTTGGGCGGTCGCCTGCCAGCTATAGAGGCCGGCCCGCGCCAGCCCCTGTTCGGCGCGCCGGGCGCGCTGGCGACGATCCTCGATAAGCTCGACCAGTGCATTCCTGATCTCGGTGACGGAGAGGGGGTCGAAAAGGAGGGCGGCGTCGCCAGCGACTTCCGCCAGGCCCGGAGTGTTTGAGCAGGCTACCGGCGTCCCACAGGCCATCGCCTCAAGGACGGGAAGGCCGAACCCTTCGTAGAGGCTGGGAAAGACGAACAGTGTCGCGGCGCTGTAAAGGGCGGGCAGGTCGCGCTCGTTCACGGGGCCGAGGAAGCGGACGGCGTCATCGAGCTGGAAGTGTGCGGCGCGCTCATTGGCTTGAGGGTAGCGATGATCCCAGGCGCCGGCGATGACGAGTGGGGGCGCATGCCGCGAGGCCAACTGGGCGTAGGCGTCGATGAGGGCGGGCAGGTTCTTGTGGGGTTTGTTTATGCCGAGATAGAGAAGGAACTGTTCGGGAAGACGGTACTTTTGGCGAACACGGCCGACTTCGTTGGCTGGCTGGGGTCGGTAGCGGGCGGCGGCTGCAAGGGGTGTGACGCTGACTTTGGAGGCAGGGACGCGAAAGCAGCTGATAAGATCGCAGCGGGCGGCGTTGGAAATGGCGACGACATGGTTTGAAGCGCGCAGGGCGAGGGTGGCGGCCAATCGAAAGAGGAGTCTCGCGCTGGCCGGGACGGTCTGCGGGAATTTGAGGGGGATGACGTCATAGAAGGTCAGGAGGGTGGGCAGCGTTGTGCGGTAGGGCATCAGGTAGTAAGGACTGTGGTAGGCCGCTGCGGCGCCGGCCCGAAGTCGTTTGAGAAGGAACGGAATCTGCCACTGCTGCCGGATGTCGAAAGGCGATACAGGCGTGGTGATAGTTGTGCCGGGCAGTCTGGCGTCAGGCTCCAACTCCGGGGCGCACGCTGACGTATCTCGCAGCGCGGAGGGTGGCGGGACGTCAAGAATGGTCAGGCTTTCTCCGGCGCTGAGCAGGGGCGTCAGAGCCAGTGCAAGGTTGCTGACGTAGCGTCCGATGCCAGGGAAGTGGGGCACTGCAGTGCGAGCATCGAGAATGTACTGGCTCATTGGAAGGCGGGAAGAGAGCGGTTAGAAGAGAGGAATGAGAGAATTACATTTACGGGCTGCTCTCATCGCTCGCTCAGGGCATCCTGGTAAAAGGAGATTGTTGAATTAGTCATGGTGCCAAATGAGAACTCATGTCGCACTCGCATGCGTCCTTCGGCTCCCATCTTGGCGCGCATCGCCGGGGCAGCGAGCAGCTTGTTGATTGCCGCGGCCAGGGCGTTCGGGTCGTTGGGAGGCACAACCAGGCCGGTCACGCCGTCGCGGTTGACGTATGATGTGCCGGTTCCGAGCTCCGTACAGACTACGGGCAGGCCACAGGCCATGGCCTCAAGCTGCACGATTCCCAGTGCCTCGGCGCGATTGGTGGAGGGTAGTACGAACAGGTCGGCGGCGTAACGCGCGGCGAGAGTTTCTTTATCTGAAGCGTCACCCAAGAAGAAGACTTTTTCGGCCAGGTTTTGCGTATGGGCCAGGTTCTGCCACGCCTCCTGCATTGGACCGGTCCCGATAATCAGCAGCCGGGCGCGGATGCGGTGCATGGCCTGAATGAGCACATCGACTCCCTTGTAGTGGCGGAGGCGGCCGATGAAGAGCAGGAGAGGCAGGTCACCGTATTTGTTGCGCAGGCTTTCTGCGTCACCGCGAACCTGCGCGGTTTCCTCATAGCGTTTGGTTTCGATGCCATAGTGGATGACGCGGCACTTCTGGCGCACGTCCAGCAAGAAGGGGGAAGACTCAATGTAGGCAGGGCTGGAGGCGGCGATCAGTGCGGCGCGTTGCAGGACCTTTTTGAAGAAAGGCGCGTAGAGTCTTCCCGTCTTTTTCTGGCGAACGATGTCGCTGTGATAGCTGATCACGGTTGGCTTTGCGCGTCCCAGCACGAATTGGGCGAGTTCGGCAAGAGGATAGGGCGCGTGGAGGTGGACGAGGTCGACTGTCGCCGTCTGGCGGCGCAGCTCCACGAAAAAGGGCAGGCTGATGGGCGTGGACAGGATTGTGGATTGGCGTCCCGTCTTGGTCACGGGGACACCGTCGATGGTTTGGCGCTGGGTAGCCGGCCCGGTGTTTGTGACGAGAACGCGAGCGTCGACTCCTTCATTGCGCAGGCCCCGGGCAAGCAGGCGGATGTGGTTCTCGATGCCGCCGACGACCGGGTGGTAGTCCTTGTACAGCAGTAGAACTTTCATTGGACGTTTCGCCAGCCGCTCGCGACAAAGGGTCTGGACATTTTCTACTCGCTCTCGACCAGCTTCTGATAGAGCTCTTCGAGCTGGTTAACAGTGCGTTCGATTCGGAAGTGTTCCTGGACGCGAAGTCGGCCTGCCCGACCCATGCTTCGGGACAGTACGGGATCTCTCAGCAGTCGCGAGACGGATGCGGTCAGAGCGGCCGTGTCGCCGGGTTGGGCGAGGAGGCCGGTTTCTTCGTGCAATACGATTTCCGGGAGAGCGCCGTGTCCGAAGGCGACGACCGGTTTGCCCATGGCCATGGCCTCGATGTTGACGAGGCCGAAAGGCTCGGGCGCGCCAGGATGGACGAACAGATCCATTGCCGCAAGAGGCGGACGCACGTCGGCGAGCTGGCCTGTCCAGTGCACGCGGCCTTCCAGGCCGGGCTGGGAACGAAGTTCAAGCAGGCGAGCCTCGTAGTCGTCCTGCACGCCAAACGGGTCACCGCCAACGATCAGGAAGTGACAGTCCGGTACGGCGGCGGTGAGCTGGCCTGCCATTTGCAGGAATGCGTCCTGCCCTTTCCAGGGTCGAGTTCTGCCGATCATGCCGACAATAGGAGCATCGAGGGGGAAGCCGGCCGCATTGCAGATGTCGGCCCTATTGTCAGCTGTGTATTGGGCCGGGTCGAAGTGAGAAAGGTCGATTCCGTTGTGAAGGACTGACGCACTCTTGGCGCAGGGCAGGTGCGCGGCGACTGCACGTGAATTGGTGACGACGCGGCCGGCCGTGCTGCAGAAGAGGTACTTGCCCAGACGGTCGGACCATTTGGCGGCTGGTTCGGTCTCCGAAAGCCAGAAGTCGCGCATGTGCCAGACCAGGGGAATCGACGCGAGCCGGGCGGCAAAGGAGGCGTAGGCGGTGGCGCGTACTGTATTGCTGTGTATCAGTGCTGCGCCGATTTCGCGGGCAGTTTGCGAAATGCACCGGGCCTGTTTCCACAGATCGAGCAGACTACGGGAGGAGCCGCGGAGTCGCGGCAGCGGCTGGACGTGTACTGGAATACCTGCCGCCACCGCCTCTCCGGCAAGCTGACCGGGGGGCGCAACCAGTTGAGGCTGCCATCGAGAGCGGTCCAGGTAGGTCATGAGGAGGAGCAGGCTTTGTTCTGCTCCACCGAGGGCATCTGCGTGGTCTACGAAGAGTATGGAGCGTGGTGTCATAGGGCGCGTTCTATGATGGACAGGAACTGCCTGCCAGCACGGTCCCAATTCATTTCGCGCTCGACCCAGCGGCGGCCGGCGCGGCCCATGCGTTGCCTCAACGCCGGGTCATTTAGCAGGCGCAGAAGTGCATGCGCCAGCGTCTGAGGGTCATCAGGATGGACGAGGAGCCCTGTTTGGTTTTCGAGCACGGCTTCGGCGGCTCCGCGGCTGCGCGCTGCGACCACGGGCAGGCCGCTGGCGCTGGCCTCAAGGTAGACGATGCCAAAGCCCTCGACGCTACCGGCATGATAGTCTGCTCGTGAAGGCATTACAAATACAGTGGCGCGGCGGTATATGTCAGGGAGCTCGGAGTCGGATACGCTATCCATGAAGCGCACTGCATGCTTGAGTCCCAGTTCCTGGGACTGGTGCGCAAGGGATGCACGTGCGGGGCCGTCGCCTACGATCCAGTATTGCAGGTCGGGAGACCGATCGAGAAGTGGAGGCAACGCTTGAAGAACGGTGTCGATTCCTTTGCGGGGCACAAGTCGTGCCACGGTGAGGAGTACTGGAGGTCCTGTGTGAGGTGAAACAGGCGGGACAAATCGATGCGGATGGGTTCCGGGATAAAGTATCTCGGGAGCAGGCAGGCCTAGATCCTGCAGACGTTGTGCGTTGGCGCGTGAGATTGTCACCACGGAGTGAGCGCGTGCGAGAAGACGATTGTAGAAGGGGGCGTGCCAGCGCAACTGCGCCGCTTCGAAGTCATTGCCGTACGCCAAGGCTATGTACCGCCCCCTGCGCATTGCCGCGGGGAGTAGAAGGCGGGGGTGTGCGTGGCCGACTATGGTGAGGTGGGGACGCAGTCTCGCTAACTGGCGGGCGAGGCGCCAGACTGTTCGCAAGCCGGAGCCCGGCGGATAAAAGGATTGCGTGCGACTCGATGTATGGCCGCTGCCATCTTTTGCGAAAGAGACCAGTTGAAATGGTTCTCCGGTGAATTGTGACGGGACGCCGGTCGGATGTACAACGGTGAGTTTACATTCGTGTCCGAGGCGTCTGCATAGTTCGAAGAGATACTGCTGCATGCCACCGATGCGGGGAGGGAATTCAAGTGTAAGCAGTGCAATTTCGGGGCGAGGTGTGTGGGATGCGAATGAAGGCCGCGTCGACATGGGAGAGTCTTTCACGCCCCCCGGCCTTCATTGTGTTGACTCTTGCTGTTGACCATGGTGGCGAAGAGCTCTTCGTAAGCGTCTACTACCCGGTCCTGTGCGAAAGCCTTGGCGCGCTGAACTCCACGTTGTGCCAGAGAACGTCGCCTGTGTGGATCGTTCAGAAGAGACAGAAGAGTTGATCCCAGCTCGAACGGTTGGGCCAGGATTCCCCATTTGCCTTCTTCAAGCAGCTCGCGCGCGCCGGCGTTTGGCGTGGCAACGACGGGCGTGCCGCAGGCCATCGCTTCAATATAGGGAATGCCGAAGCCTTCATAGGTGCTGGGCAAGCAGAAGACCCAGGCACGGCGATATAGATTGGCCAGGGCTCTCTCGTCCGGGTTCACAAAGCAGACTACGCCGGGAGCTTGGAGGTCACGCTCGGCCACTATCCATAGCTCCGCCCTGGGCAGGGCAGGTCGAATCTGGTTCTGGAACAGGTCGAACAGCATCTGCCCTCGCTTGCGTCCGGACAGGGTTCCGACAAAGAGAATTGCGGGATGGTTATGCCGATGTTGATGGTTCAGATTGGGTCCAGGGCAGAAGACTTCAGTGTCTACTGAGTTGGGAATGACATGGTCGATGCCTTGCACGAATTGCCCTGTGCGGGCACTGACAGCCACGACCTTTGAGGCCCTCGACGCTTCCCATCGTTCAACGGGGGTCAGGGACAGGTACCACATCCGCCTTTTCCACGTGGGCGCATGAATTGCTTCGGCCAAGGAGGCCCCGTGAAGCGTTCTCACCAGTGGGCGACCCCCCATTCGGATCAGGGCGTTGTTGCCATGGGCGTGGATGATGTCGAAGCCGCTGAAGTCCTGCCTGCTGTAGCGAAAGGCCAGTTGCCATATCCATAGCCAGGCGCGAAATGGGTTTGCAGGGCGCGCAAAAAGGACTCTTCGCACCTGGTAGCAAGCATCCGGTGGCCGTTCATCGGCTGTGAAGACCGTCACGTTGTGGCCGCGTTGCGCCAGAGCATTAGCCTGTCTGTGGGCTACATAGGCCACGCCACCTGTCTTGGCGCGGTCAGGCGAGGGCAGGTGGGAGGAAAGTACGGCGATCTTCACGGCGTCCGGTGCTTTCGCTTCCGCAAACCGGCCCAATATCCGCGCCAAAGGCCGCGTAGCGAAGGAATTGTCCGCTCCAGATGCTTTTGGATGATTGCCTGCTTAATGAGTATCCAGCCCAGTTCCCTTTTGAGGAACCAGGGCAGATAGCGCTGCTGGAAGTTCTTGGCGAAGCAGTAGGCGTTGTTGTGGTGGGACTCGAAGTAATACTGGCCCTCATCTCTGTCCTTGCCGGCGCGCGAGCCGCCGCTCGGGTGACCCAGATGTACGATGGCGGCGGCAGGGTCGTATGCGATCTGGTAGCCTCGACGCAGAATCCGCAGTGAGAAGTCGGTCTCTTCGCCGTTGGCACGGCCAATGTATCCTTCGTCGAACAGGCCGACATCGATAGCCAGCTGGCGACCCATGGACATATTGCCGCCCCGCAGGCTATCGGTAGTCCCTTTGGGAACTTCGTGATGCCAGTAAGCGCGCATTCTGCCATCGGGCTGGATGACAAGCGGTCTGGGCTGAGGGGGCTGCTTCTTCGTTTCCACATGGACGCCACCGGTGGCTGCGCCGATACCGGGACGCTGCAGATTTTCCATGTGCAGCTCGATCAGATTTACAGGTGGAATGATGTCATCGTCGCAGTAGAGGAGATAACTGCCTTTGGCCAGCTTCGCGCCTACGTTGCGCGCATGGGGTAGATTGGCCTTTGGGACGAAGTGCCAGCGAAAACGGTCTGGAAAACGTGTCTGGCAATCGAGAATGAACTGTTCAGTCGACGGTTCGTGATCTTGAGTCTGGTCGATGACCAGCAGTTCGTAACGCGGATATGAGAGTTGGAGAAGATATTCGATTGTTTCGCACAGGACCTGTTCGCGTTGGTAGGTGGGAACTATGATCGACCAGTAAGGACAGTCAGACATTGCTTAGCTGCGTACGAGGAACTGTACAAGGCCCTGGTAGGCCGGGGCCAAGCTCTGGGGAACGTGCTGGCTGAGACGGGTTAGCAGTTCTTGATCTGAAGTATCCAAGGCTGCGAAAGTTCTCAGCATAACTGGGTAAATCAGGACCGCCGCGGCGACCGCAACCACAAGTCCGCCCAGCCAAGTGCTGATGAGCCATGCTGCGATTGCGGCAGACAGGGCTGCAAAGAAGACACGGCCCAGGATGCGAAAGGGGAGTTCCACTTGCAGGCGCCGCGCAGCGTGGGCAATGCACATGGCGCTGGATACCGTCTGGCAGCCGCAGGTGGCGAGGGCGGCCCCGGTTGCCCCAAGGGCTGGAACAAGAAGCAATGAGAGAACTATGTTGAAGAGCGCCACTACCGCGTTCAGACGGACCATGTAGTTCTGTTCCTCCGCACTGTATAGCATTGCTACGCTAACGGAAGCGATGGAACCACCTATGTTGCCGATAAAGAATATAGCAAGAATGGGGGTCATACCAAGGAAGTCCGGACCGTACAGGAGGGCGACCGAAGCGGCGACCGCGGCGCCTCCCAGCCCGATTGGCATGGCGACTGCGGCTGCGATGCGATTGGACGAAAGGTAGACGCGGCCGATGCGTTCGACATCGTTCTGTCCTTGAAGCGACGCGAAGGTAGGGAGCAGCGTGGCGGTGAAGATTGCGGGAATGGCCATCGACTTCATTGCCAAGTCAAAGGACTGGCTATAGAAGGCGATATCAACGTCTGTAGCAAACAGTTTGAGAAAGAATACGCCAAATCGCTCGTAGGGAATGGTGCTGGTGGCGAAGATGAGGACGATGTCCCGACTGTAGCGGATTATGCGCTGGCGCAGCTCGGGCGGGAGCGCTGGCGCAGGTGATCCCTGAAGCGTATAGTGCGCCGGCAGCTTCCAGCCGATTAGGAGGATAGTGAGAATACGCCTCCCAATGTAAGCGATCAGGAGCGGGTAAATCCCGTAGCCAAATGAGACGATCGTTATCGCGGCAACCGCGTAGAGAAAACCTCCTATCAGGCTGGCCTGGCTGAAGACGCGAAAGTCCTGTGCGCCCTTGGCCGCGGCCTGAAAGAAGACCTCCACCACGACGAGCAGGACCGAGAAGGCGACAAGGGCCAGAGCGGCGGTGTCGCTGGCGGGGACGAGCAACGAAAAGACCAGTACGGTGCCCCCCACCAGGGCACCCAGGACCAGTTCTATGCGCAGAAGCCTGGCGAATATGGCGGAAGCGGATTCTCTCTCTTCCCGGCCCAGATACTCGGCTCCGAATTTGGTCATGGCCCCCGGAAGACCTGGGGAGGCGATCAGGGCGAGGAGACCTATCAACCACAGCCAGTAGTTGTACCGGCCAAGCAACGGAGCGCCGAGAGCGCGAGCAATGACAATATTGGTGATCACTCCCATCACGAGACCACCAACTGTACTCAGAGCGCTCCAATATGTGTTCCTGACAATGGTCTGATAGACGCTCATGGAATTGAAATCAGGCGAAGAGGCTCAGTTCAGGAAGAATCGTGCCCCACTGTCAGCAGCATTCAGAGGCTGAAAGGGGAGGCCGGACCAGTTTCACACCAGGTCATGAGAAGAGCGATTCCCGTTGCCTGAAATGATTCGCCGGTAGCAGGCAACTGTCTCCTTTACCATGCGCTTTGCAGTGAAGGTCGCCTGCACGCGCTCAAATCCGCAACGCCCAAACTTGCGCCGCAGTTCCTGATCTGCACTCAGCTGGATGATGGCATTTGCCAGTTCAGAAACGTTGTCAAGCTCAACGAGAATACCGTTCTTTTTGTGGGCGACCACCTCGGGTACGCCTCCTGTACGGAAGGCGATTACCGGTTTGGCGCGGGCCATTGCCTCAAGATAGATCAGACCAAATGATTCAGAAATAGATGGCGCCACGAAGACATCGCAGTCTGCGTACAGCAATGAAAGTTCACTCTCTTCGACATGGCCGAGAAATGTCGTCGCGGCCTGCGCCGCAGGTGAAGCAAATCTCTCGAAGTAGTCGCGATAGGACTTTCCTTGCGGCGCTTCGCCAATGTCGTCGCCGACGATGACGAACCGGCAGCATGGGGCCTCGCGGATCACTCTCGGAATGGCGTGAAGCAGCCGGTCGATCCCTTTACGTTTCTCCAGTCGACCTACATAAAGGACGGTAACCGTCCCCTCTCTGACATTCTTTGCCACTGGGGGCGAAATTGGAATGGGGACGCCATGTGGAATTACTTCCATCTCGGCATTCGGTATCTTGTAGAGTTCAGTGCAGTACTGAGCGATGAACCGGCTGTTGGCGATGATATGGGCTGCCCGCCGCGCGGGAAGAGCTTCGAAAAAACAAGCCAGACGAAGTCCCATTCTGTCCGAAGGTCCTTCTTTGAGGAGACTAACCTGGGCAAGCGGCGTAGAAAGACGGATCACCAGCGGGGCGCGTTGACGAAAACTGTAGCAGAGACCCTCGGCGCCCCAGTTCGGCATTTCGACCACGTCAAATGGCCCTTGTTCATGTTCCAGGTGAGCGATCTTGCGGTCTACGGTCCAGCTTCGCTCCAGTTGGCGCCAGATCCCGCGTGCTTTGCGCCGGATTGGGGGTGGCAGAGCGAGCCGACGATCTTCCACACGGTACAACTCCGGCGCGTGTGGAGCGGTGCAGTTAGAGGGAGTCATGCTGCCATTGTCAGCAGGTCCGGCAATCACTGTGACGTCATGTCCTTCTTCGGCCAGGCCGTGGGCCAGAAGATGGACATAGTTGGCGATACCTCCACTGCCTTCGGGCGGATATTCCTTGCTCACCAGGCAAATACGCAGCGGCTTAAAGGTGCACACCTGCAACTGCATTGTAGACTTCTACCGTTTGCCTTGCTGCGTCTCGCCAGGAGAAGCGGGCAGCTCTATTCAGTCCCTCTGTGCGCATTTGTTCGGCCAACTGCGGATTCTGCAAGACGTCGAGGACGGCATCCGCCAAGCCCTCGCCTGTCAGCGATTCTATGTAGCGGGCTGCCGGGCCCCCAACCTCAGGCAGGCTGCTGACCTTGCTGCAGACAACCGGTGTCCCACAGGCCATTGCTTCCAGGACGGGGATTCCGAATCCCTCGTACAGGCTGGGCATCAAGAGGCAGTCGGCGCCACTGTACAGGGCAGGTAAGTCTGCGTCGGGAACGCGTCCGGTGAAGATGACATCAGTCTCCAGTTGCAGACGTTCCACGTTGCTCCGGACAGAGTCAAATAGCCAGCCGCTGCGGCCGACGACTACAAGAGAATGGGGCCATCCCGCGGCCTTCAACTGAGCAAGTGCTTCAAAAGCGAGGGCGTGGTTTTTGCGCGGCTCCAGCGTGCCCACCATCAGGAGATACGGCTTCCGGATCGAGTGTGTCTCCATCGCCAGCCGGACTTCTTCTCTTTCGACCGGTCTGAACCGCGCTTCGATCCCTTCTTCAACTACATGTACTTTGTGTGGAGTAGTACGGTAGAGTTCCAGTAAATCCCGTTTCGTGTGCCTACTCACGGCAATGATAGCACCGGCGCGGCGCACGAACAAGGGCATCGCTACGCGCAGGAAGGTCCGATTGGCCAGAGTGTGGTGCTGGGGATAGCGCTCGAAGATCAGATCGTGGACGGTCATGACAGACGGCCGCGCGGTCCATGGTAACAGATGCTCGGTGGCATGGTAGATGTCTGCTGCACCGAGTCTGCGATCCACGACGGGCGCCCTCAACAGTTGACATGCGAGCACACCCAGCCGCCAAGGATACTGGCCTAGTGAAAAAGCGCGCGTGGGAATCGGAGCGAGCGAGGAGGGGAGCTGGTGGCCGCTGTGACTGTTGTAGAAAAGCTTCAGGTCGATTGAATCGCGACAGTGCTGCCACAGTGCAGAGGCAAGGCTCTCGGTATAGCGGGCGAGGCCGGCGCTCTGATGGACTGCGGGTCCGGCGTCAAGGAGGATCTTCAGACGTGCGGCCCTATGGCGAGAACGCTTGGGCGGAGCTTTGACGGGTGTTTGACGCGCCTCATTGAGACCTTCACTCATCGCCGGTATCCCAGGCCTCAAACTCGTAGTGCTGCGCGACGGTTGCGAGGGTCGGGGCCTGATGGCTCAGCCAGCCGTGCACTGCCTCGCCCAGATGAGAAAGCGGGCTCTGGCGCCTGGTGCAATCCGGCAGCGCGTCAAGAAAGACCTCGCCATAACTGCGGTGCCACAGGCGGCTGTCCAGCAGGACGACGACGCCGCGATCGGTGGTGCTGCGAATGAGGCGCCCGAAGCCCTGGCGCAGGCGGATGACCGCTTCCGGAACGGCATATTCGTGGAATGGGTCTTCATACAGCCGGCTGCGCGCTGCGTAGAGCGGGTCGGTCGGCACGGCGAAGGGGAGGCGGGCGATGAGCAGGCAGACCAGCTGGTCGCCGGGCAAGTCGATCCCTTCCCAGTAGCTGCTGGTCCCCAGCAGGACGGAGTTCGGATTGGCGCGGAAGTCGCGCAGGTTTCGGGTGCGGCTGCCCTCACCTTGCTGAAGCACGGTCAGCCCGGCGGCAGCGAGGGGGGTACGAATTGCGTCCGCGCTGGTGCGCAGATGGCTGTGGCTGGTAAAGAGGACGAGGGTTCTGCCTCCGGCGGCGAGGGCAGCCTGCTGAATGGCCTCTTCCAACGCGGGCTGGTAGTTGTGATGGTCCGGCGGCGGCAAGTCGCTGGGCAGGTAGAGGAGCGCATTTCTTTTGTAGTCAAAGGGGCTGTCGATCACGGACCCGTTTGCGTCCCAGCAACCCAGCCGGTCGCGCAGATAGTCGAAGTGGTCGCCGGCCTGGAGCGTGGCGCCCGTCAGGACGACCGCACGTTTTCTGCTGAACAGTCCGGAAGCCAGTTTCTCGCTGACCTGAACCGGCGCGCTGCGTAGAACGACCGAATCGGCGCCACGGCGCGTGCGCGTACTGCTCCTGGGCGAGGGCCTCCCTTCTCCAGCCAGCTCCAGCCAGGCAACAGACTCTTCCTGGTGGTGGAGGGGGCGCAGAATCGCATCATCCGCAACCTGCAGAAGGTCTGCAAGGTCGTTCTGGCCGTAGTGCAGGGTTCGCAGAGCATGTGCTGTGCCGCTGCCTGCAGAGGACGGGTCTGCGGATACATCGTCGTATTGCCACCACTGGGATGCGTCCAGCTGCTCCGCCAGATCTGTCAAAAGACCCAGAAGGCGGCCAGTACTGCGGCTGATACCATCCCATTCGATTTCGATTTCGCTCCAGGCCGGCTGCGCCCGCATGCGGCTGTCGAGGGCGACCTGCTGGGGAAAGCCGGACGAACCGCGCGCGTGGGTCCTGGTCTGGGCGTGCCGTCGGACGAACTCGTAAAGGGCTTCGGCAAAGGGAGGGAGGCTGGTTCGAAGATCCTGGCTGCCGGTAGCCACTTGGGAGGCCAGTTCAAGCAGATGGTCTTGACCGAGGCGAGTTGCAAGGTATTCAACTGCTCTTTCCAGACCGTCAAGGAGATAGGTCAGTGCGCGCAGATCGACCTGGCGCGTAAACTGCTCGGTTGCGGCGCCCTCCAGGTGGTGGGCTTCGTCCACTATCAGAGAGTCATATTCGGGCAGGACCTGGCCGTCTGCGGCCAGATCGGCCAAGAGGAGGGCGTGGTTGACGATCAGGAGATGGGACGAACTGGCCTGCCGGTGCGCTTCCAGGTAGAAGTCTCGGTAGCGGCCGCCGAGAAAGGCATGCCGGCCGGAGGGGCGTGCGAAAACGCACCTTTCCAGGCTACATTCGTCGGCATGGGAAGCGACGTTCGCCATCAGAGTTCGCTCTTGCCGGTCATGAATCGGCAGCTCGCTCAGGTCGCCGGTTTGGGTATACGGCAGCCAGACCAGCAGCTTGGCCAGGAACCGCAACTCAAGGGGAGTCAGGCTCTCTGGAAACAGCCCTCCGCGGCCGTGGGACGCCTCCAGCCAATTGGTCAGCCTGCGCGTACAGAGATAGCGGGACCGACCCTTCAAAGCCATCGCCCGGACATTCTGACTGCGGCCTCCGTCCAGGTCCGCGCCAATTTCAGCCAGGGCCAGGGCCACGCGGGGTAGTTCTTTTTCCAGCAACTGGTCCTGCAGGGGAAGGGTATGGGTGGCGATGACAACGCGGCTCTGGTTGATCATTGCCCAAGCTGCGGCGGGCAGGAGATAGGCCAGGCTCTTACCGGTGCCGGTTCCCGCTTCGATGATTTTGTGATCTCCCCGATTCAGCGCGTCCAGTATTTGCAGTGACATCTGCAGCTGGCCGTCTCGTCTTTCGAACACAGTGGCTGCCTCGGCATCGAACTCCATAGCAAGGGGACCGTCATCCGAAAAGGCCGTGATGAGGAACTCGCCGGCAATTTCCTGCGGAGAAGGGTCAGGCCTTAGTGGGGGATCGTTTCTCCTGACCGGCCTGGTCAGGCCAACCGTGTTTTTGTCCAGCCCCGCCTGCTTACGGCGTTGCAACTCTTCGTCAAACAGGAGAATCGGGTCCCATTTGCCGCCGCGACCGGCTTCGCTCAAGGTTTCCAGAACGGAATCAGGAAGTTCGTTGATCCGCTGCAGAAGGTGCAGTAGAAGATCGGCGGTCGCCTCGGCGTCTTGGCCCGCCCTGTGGGCCGTCTCCAGTGAGATTGACAGAGCTTTGCACAGCTCCCCCAAGCTGTAGCTGTCCTGTCCAGGCATCAGGATCGTAGCCAGCTCGTGGGTGTCGAGAACAGGCGCCTTCAGCTTTACGCCGGCTGCACGCAGGAATGAAATGTCGAATCCGGCGCTATGGGCGACGACGGCTTGCGTGCCGTTTCCGAAGAAGGTAAGGATATCAGGAATAACCTCTTCTATGGCAGGGGCGTCAGCAACGTCGGCGGGCAGGATGCCGGTTATCTGCTGAATGCGAACGGGGAGGGGGCGGCCGGGGTTGATGCAGGTCGAGTAGTATTCGCGCGGGCCGTTTTGCTGAAAACGCACGGCGCCGAACTCGATAATGGCATCGCGCTTTGGATTGAGTCCGGTAGTCTCCAGGTCGAAGGCGACGAATGTACGGGGGCCCATGTTCAGGCGGGTGCTGGCAGGCGGTTGGTTTCGTGCACGGTTTCTGGTCTCGGTTTACTCATCCTTCACGTCGCTGCTGAAGGAGATAGACTCGGCCGTCCTGGTGACGTTGCCGGTATAGAGCCAGGAGACCTGCCGCAGCGTAAGGGCCTGGTCAAACTCGGTCAATGCGGAGATGCAGTCGGCCGGCACGACGACGGAGAACCAGCGCAGGCCAGCTGAGGCAGCCGTGTGGAGGACGCAGATGCTGGAAACTGTCCCGACAATCACGAGGTTGCGCACATTCCATACGTTGGCCAGGAAGTGCTCGAGCCAGGTGCCGTAGAATCCGTCATAGCGGCTTTTCTGGCAGACGAGATCTTGCGGTTGCGGCGCCAGCTCTTCAACGATCTGCCAGCCCCAACTATTTGCTTCACAATGGGGCGGCCAGATATCCCATTCGGGGTCGCCGGGGAAGTGGCTGTCTTGCGTGTAGGCTATGGGCACGCCGGCGCGGCGGGCGCGCGTCAAGAGATCTTGCAGACTGTCGAGCGTGGCGGCGGCGTCGGGCACGACCAGGGCGCCGCCTTCCTTGACGAAGTCGTTCTGCATGTCGACGACGATCACGGCGGTGCTGTGCGCAGGCAGTTCGACGGTGGACTGCCAGGGGATTTCAGGAACTTCTACTGTTTCACCAGGAATCTGCATTCGGCCCTCCTTTGCAGAGCCAGCGGGAAACGGGTTGCTTCGTAGTGAGCAAGTAGTCGCGGCGCAAGGATAGTTGGCTAAGCCAGCTCCCAGCGGCTGGGGTTGATGCCGGGGGCCTCGCTGGCCATGTCGGGCGGTTTGTTGCCGCCGCCGTAATCCCATTTCCGAGTGTTGCGGTCGATGAAGAAACGTTTGACGTCGGACGGCAGTTTCGCCATTTCTTCAGCCGGCCACTGCTCTACTTCCTCTTCAACCGGGCCAGCCCAGGCAGGGCGATATGCGATTGCCAGCAGCTCACGGGCGTAGTCACCGACGTTGGGAAAGTTTCCGTGAAAGACCCGATGGTTGATCAGCACGGCAGAACCGGCCGCGGCGGTCACCATGACTTCTTCGGGGTGAGACTCGTAGCGAACGTAGGGATTGCCGTGCGCGTGCATGACGAGGTGAGAGCGAGGAATCACACGAAATGGTGAGACCTCTTCTGTCAGCTCCTGGAGGTAGTAGAGCACGCGTACCATGCAGGGGCAGCTGCCCTCGTAGCCGAAGATTTTGGAGCCATAGGGCTGGCCATCGGTGTGAAGGCTGATGCCTGGATGGCCCGGTTCGGAGCGGGCGTAGGCATAGGACATGAACACAATGTCGTCGCCAAACAGCCGCTCCAGAAACTGGATCGTGGGCGGATGGGCGATCAGCGCGGTTATGGCGCCGCCTGTGAACTGCGCTTTTGGACGGACCTGCTGTTTGACGCTGTAGTCCACTGCGAACGTATTCAACTTGGCGGTCTCGGTGCGCAGAGTATCCAGTTGCTCTTGCGTGAGCAGATCGGGGATGACGGTGTAGCCTTCCACTTCCAGCTGGTAAACATGCTGGCCGTAGCTCAGTTTGGACCAGTCACGGTCGTCGACTTTCACTTTTTCCATGGTCGTCCTCCCTACTTGGTTGAAGCTTTGGTTGCAGGGCCGCCGCGGCCCTGGATTTGTGCATTGTTGGTGTTCAACGGTGAAAGATGTAGAGCGATCGGTTTTCCAGCGGCAAGCTGACCCTCTTTTCCTGCCGGTGGCTCTCCGCGAGAGCCATGCAGACTTCGGTCAGATGATGGGCCACCTCGACCGGGCCCAGCGTTTGCCGTCCCTCTTCGTGCGCCAAGACGAGATCCTCCAGGCAGTACTGTGTTGCGCTGTGTTCAGGTACCGGCTCGACGGGTACGTCGGCAGCGATGCGCGTTTTGCCTGCCTGGTTCTTTCGCAGCTGCAGGCTGGTCCCATTGTCGAATACGCGTACGCTTCCGCCATCGCCCATCACTTCGAATTCCCAGTTGCCGGCGGGGACGCTGGTAGCAGCGATGCCATTGGCAAAGGTAAGTTGGAAGATGCCGTACGGGTCATCATCCAGGCGGTTGTCAGGTATACGATGATCGATGGTGTTCAGCTCGCCCCAGATGCTCTCGACCTTGGGATCGTCCAGCAGAAAGCTCAACGTGTCGATGGAGTGAATGTGTCCGTGAAGCAGGTTTGTGCTGGCATAGTGAACGGCGGCCCTGGGTTCGCCAATTTCACCATTCCTGATCAGATCACGAGCCTGGTGGTAACGCAGATTAAAGCGGCGCAGGACACCTGAGTTGAAGAGGGAGCCGTTTGTCCTGACCGCCTTGAGGATCCCATCGGCCTCGTCCATGGAACAGGCGATCGCCTTTTCGCAGAATATCAGTTTGACCCCTTCTTCTGCAGAACGCGTCGCCATCTCGGCGTGGAGATGACCGCGCGTGCAGACGGCAACCATGTCCGGGTCCTCCTGACGGATCATCTCGACGTAGTCTTCGTAGAGCGCGTCGACGCCCCAACGCTCTGAGAACGCCGCCCGCTTGGAGGCATCGATGTCGGCACCTGTGACCACCTGCAAGCGTTCGCTGGCATTGCAGGAGGCCGCAACCGAGTAGGGTGGACTCCTGTCGGGGAACTCGTCGTCGATTGTGCTGCCCATCCGACCCAGTCCGATGATGGCGACGCGATAGGTTTTGTCGGTCATGTGCATTTCTCCAGAAGACGATGGCCAGCGGCTCGACCGGCATTGAGAAAGTCAGTACAGATCACTGGCCACTGAGTCTGCGAATACGGGCGGGAACGGAGTCGTTGGCGGTCTCGGACGAGAGTAGGCGGAGTGAGCGGTCGGGCAGCGGCAGGTCTATGCGACGGCCGCCTTGTCGATGCGACTCGCGCATCGCGATCGCGATCTCAAGCGCTTTGCGACCATCCTGGTCGGAGCAGCGGGGCGGTGCGCCGGTGTCGATGCACTGCACAAGGTCTTCGATCACGGCTGGGCCCATGCTGGGGATGGTTGTTGGCAGCGGGAATGGAGCACGCGCCGGCAGGTTTCGGCCGCGCGGGCCGCCGGGGACCCAGCGGTAGTACTGCGTCTCCATGCCTTGAGCCAGAGAACGGACCCGTCCTTCGGTGCCGATCAGATCGAATTCCCATTGTGCGGCGCCAGTGGGCGTGCCGCGCAGAAAGCCGCGCACATTGTTGTCGAACACCATGTAGCCGTTGCCCATCAGATCTTCGTCGCCGGCTGCCTTTTCGTCCGACTCCATTTCGCCGAAGACCCACTCGACGTCACCGCCGGCCAGGTAGCGCATGGTGTCGATGGCGTGGCTGCCATTGGCGGAAAGCGTGCAGCGGGTGTAGGCGGTGATCTGCAAAATTTCTCCCAGTTCCCCCTCTTCGACCATGCGGCGCGCTTCGGTAAAGAAGACATTATAGCGGCGGGAGCAGTTGACGGCGACGGCTACGCCTTTGCGGGCGGCGAGCTCGATGACTTCATCGGCCTCGGCGAGACTCAGGGTGAAAGGCTTCTCTGCCCAAATCGCCTTGACCCCGGCGTTGATTGTATCGATCATGATCGCGGCGCGGTGGCGGGCGGTCGTGCACAAGCTAACGAAATCGGGCTTTTCGGCCTCCAGCATCTCGCGGTAGTCGGCATAGATCTGCCTGTTTTCAAGGCCCCATCGATTGGCGAAGATCTCGCCTTGTTCCGCGTGCGGGTCGGCCCCGGCGATCAGTTCGGTGTGGGGGGAGGCCACATAGGTAGGGGCGTGACAGTAGGGCATAAAGAACTGCCCGCCCTGCCGAATTTCATCGTCGAAAGTGCTGCCCATGCGCCCCAGACCGATGACGGCGGCGCGATAGGTACTTTCGGGCATAGCTGTTTCTCCTGAAGGCTACGGCCAGAGCAACGTTCCCAGCGGCCATGGCATACATGAACTTCTGGATTCCAAAGACTGCTGAAAAGGAAAGTTTTCGATGAGCAAGCGGCGACCCAATGTTGTGCGGTGTGCAGCGGTCCCTCAACTGTTGAAACGATGGAAGCGCAACTGTCATCATCGCCGATCTGGCGATTCCACAATAGTAGCAAGCCACCTTACTTCACTCGCTATGCGGCAACACGATTGCTCTGCAGTCTACGGATACGGGCGGGTACGGCATCGCTGCGAATTTCGCCTGAAAGAATGCGCAATGAGCGATCGGCCAGCGGCAGGTCAACGCGACACCCACCCTGGCGGTGCGACTCTCGCATGGCGATAGCAATCTCCAAAGCTTTGCGCCCATCCAGGCCTGAACAGCGCGGTTGCCTGCCTGTTTCAATGCAATCCACGAGATCTTCGATTACGGAAAGCCCCGAGCTCGGAATATGCGAGGGCAGTGGGAAGGGGGCCCTGGCCGGCAGACCCTCGTCGCGCAGGCCGCCCGGCGCCCAGCGGTAGTACTGCGTTTCCATTCCCTGCGCCAGGTTCCGGACCCGTCCTTCGGTCCCGATCAGGTCGAATTCCCACGGGGCAGCGCCCGTCGGTGTGCCGCGAATGAATCCACGCGCCCCGTTGTCAAAGGCGAGGTAGCCGTTGCCCATGAGGTCCTCTTCGCCGTCAGCTTCTTCGTCCGACTCCATTTCGCCGAACACCCACTCCACATCTGCGGCGACGAGGTAGCGCATGGCGTCGATGGCATGGCTGCCGTTGTGGGAGAGGTTGCATTGCGTGTAGGCGGTAATCTGCAGGATCTCGCCCAGTTCTCCCTCATCGACCATGCGGCGCGCTTGATTGAAGAAGACGTTGTAACGACGGGAGCAGTTGACTGCGATGGCAACCCCTTGGCGGGTGCTGAGTTCGAGCACCTCGTCGGCTTCGGCCAGACTGAGCGTGAAAGGCTTTTCGGCCCAGATCGCTTTGACGCCGGCATTGATCGCGTCGATCATAATGGCTGCGCGGTGTCGTGCGGTCGTACAGAGGCTCACGAAGTCGGGCTGTTCCGCCTCCAGCATTTCACGGTAGTCGGCGTATATCTGTCCTCTTTCCAGGCCCCAGCGATCGGCGAAGATCTCGCCCTGCTCCGCGTGTGGGTCGGCGCCGGCAACCAGGTCGGTATGGGGGGAAGCCGTATAGGTGGGGGCATGACAGTAGGGCATGAAGAACTGTCCGCCGCGTGTGATTTCGTCGTCAAAAGTGCTTCCCATACGACCGAGGCCGATCACGGCGGCTCGGAATTTCTTCTCTGGCATGCCCTTCTCTCCCAAATCGTGTGGCAGGCTGATCGTTACCGGCTAGGCGACCACAGGCTCTTGTTGCAGCCGCCGTACACGAGCGGGCACGGCGTCCCCGCCTATTTCGACCGACAGGATGCGCAGAGAACGGTCGTCGACTGGCAGGTCGACGCGGCGGCCGCCCTGGCGGTGCGACTCGCGGAGGGCGATTGCGATTTCAAGCGCTTTGCGACCATCTTCAGCCGAGCAGTGCGGTTCAGAACCGGCCTCGACGGCGTTGACGAGGTCGGCAATGACCGAAAGTCCCGTGCCCTGAATGCTCAAAGGCAAGGGAAAGGGCGCACGCGCGGGCAGGCCTTCGTCACGCAGGCCGCCGGGAACCCAGCGATAGTACTGCGTGTCTGTTCCGTTTGCCAGCGAACGGACGCGTCCTTCGGTGCCGATGAGATCGAACTCCCATGGCGCGGCGCCGGTGGGCATGGCGCGAATGTAGCCGCGTACTCCGTTGTCGAAAGCCAGATAGCCGTTGCCCCTCAGGTCTTCCTCGCCGGCTGCTTCTTCGTCCGACTCCATCTCGCCGAAAACCCAATCCACATCGCCGTCGACAAGATAGCGCATCGTGTCGATGGCATGGCTGCCATTGTGAGAAATATAGCACTCCGTGTAGGCGGTAATCTGCAGGAGTTCGCCCAGCTCCCCTTGCTGCGCCATGCGGCGTGCTTCCGACAGGAATGGACTGTAACGGCGGGAGCAGTTTACGGCGATAGCAACGCCGTTGCGGGCACCGAGGTCGATGACGTCGTCGGCTTCTGCGAGGCTCAAAGTGATCGGCTTTTCGGCCCAAATTGCCTTGACGCCGGCCTCGATTGCGTCCTTAATTATTGCGGCCCGGTGGCGTGCAGTAGTACAGATGCTGACGAAATCGAGCTGTTCCGTTGCCAGCATGTCCCGGTAGTCGGTGTATATGTGCTGTGCGGACAGCCCCCAGCGTTCGGCAAAGATGGCGCCTTGCTCGGCATGGAGGTCGGCGCCGGCGACCAACTCGGTGTGGGGCGAGGCCGCGTAGCTGGGAGCGTGGCAATAGGGCAGAAATATGGTGCCGCCCTGCTGAATTTCATCGTCAAAAGTGCTGCCCATGCGTCCCAGACCGATTACAGCTGCTCTGTACATGAAATCCTTCCTTAGGCCTTTCAGTTTTTGATATTTGGATGCAGTCCCTGGGATTCGCGGCAGGTTGACACGCGGTAAAATCGCCTTTACGATATGCTAACGTATTCTTCCAATTTGCGCTACCGCGTATGAAGCCGCCGACCAAATCAATTCAGGACCTGAACTGCCTCCGTCCCAGACAGGGGTGGATCTCCGATGTACCAGGAAAGCGGACAGATTTCGAAGACGCGGCGCGTTAGACAAGCCAGCCGGACACAGTTCAGGGGAGGCCAGTACCAATGCAAGAAGTACACGCAGCCCTCTTGGGGCTATCCCATCCTCACTCACTGGCCCACTTGCGCACGCTCCAAGCGGTGCCGGAGATCGCAAGCATAACGCTTTGGGACAAGGACGAAGCTCTACTGAGATCGACCCTGGAGAACCAGGGCGAGAAGGTAAGCGCGACAACGACCGATCTGGCGTCGGTGCTGGAAGAGGAGCAGATCCTGTTTGTGGTGGCGGCGTTGCGCAACGACCTGGGGCCGCCAATCTTCACTTGCGCCCTGGAGGCGGGCAAGCACGTAATCACCGACAAGCCGATCGGCAAGACCGCCGTAGAAAGCGCGGAAGTTGCGGCAGTAGCCAAGCGCGAGGGGTGCAAACTCGGGGTATTTTATCAGAACCGGGCCTTGCCTCCGATCCAAGATGCCCGGCGCATTGTCGAGCAGGGGCTAATCGGCGAGCTTGTCTCGGTCGAGATGCGCATGGTGACGACGCAGGTGCAGGTCCGGGATCCCAGTCACTGGCTCTTCAATATGGATAAGGCCGGAGGTGGGATCCTCTCGTGGTTGGGTTGTCATTATATCGATCAGATCCTGAATATCACGCAGGACGAGATCGTGTCGGTGGCGGCGCAGATTGCCACACGCAGCGGCGAGGATATTGACGTAGAGGATGTGGCCGCGGTGTCGTTGAGGTTTGCGTCGGGCGCGGTCGGTACATTTCACGCCGGTTATATGCTGGCGATGAGTGGCGGTGGTTATCACAACGTTGGCGGTTATGACACGTACGTCAGCGTCAACGGCCGTCTGGGACGTATCACCTACAGCTCTAACGGCACGCCGACCAGCATACAGGTCGAAAGCACACATCCGAGTTGGGCGTCAGCGCCGCGGCGCACATTTGACTACACGTTCGGGGATTCGCCGGCATACGGCGGCGCCTCGGGCGAGACGTTTCTGCGTGCATTTATCGATGCCTGCCAAGGGAAGGGCGAGCCACTGACCACGGGCGAGGACGCTGTACGCGTCGCCAAAGTTGTGGACGCGGCTTACGAGTCGAGCCGCAGCGGGCGGCGAATTGACATCTGAGAGCGGAGAAAGTTTGTGACGAGCAGAACCGGGACACTTTCGGGGCTGAACATTCCGCAGACCGCGGAACACAGGCGGCTTGAATGGTATCGCCAGCGCAAAAACAATTGGAAGCACTGGGGGCCCTATCTGAGCGAAAGGGCCTGGGGCACAGTGCGCGAGGACTACAGCCATAACGGCGACTGCTGGAACTATTTTTCACACGATCAGGCCCGTAGCCGGGCCTACCGCTGGAATGAAGACGGGTTGGGTGGAATCTGCGATCGGAATCAGTACCTGTGCCTGGCCCTGGCCATGTGGAATGGCAACGACCCGATATTGAAGGAGCGGCTTTTCGGTCTTACAGGTCCGGAGGGCAACCACGGCGAGGATGTGAAGGAGTATTACTACTACCTGGACAGCAGCCCGACCCACAGTTACATGAAGATGTTGTACAAGTATCCTCAGGCTGCCTTCCCATACGGTCAATTGGTAGAGGAGAATCGCTGGCGCGGGTACGAAGACGGTGAATTTGAGTTATTGGATACGGGCGTTTTCGAAGAGAGCCGTTACTTCGACGTTCTGGTTGAATACGCCAAGGCGGACGAAAACGATATTCTTGTCCGCGTATCAGTGACCAATCGGGGCCCGGACGGCGCCCGATTTCATCTTCTGCCCACTCTCTGGTTCAGGAACACATGGAGCTGGGGGTATGAGAACGGCCCACTGGGCGATGTGAACGGGAGTCCACTTCTGTCGCGGCAGCCGGGCCCCAACGGTACCCTGGCACTGAGGGCAGAACACTCCGAATTGGGACCCTACCAGTTTTGGGCTGATGACGCCCGCGAGATACTTTTCACTGAAAACGATACCAATTCGGCGCTGTTATTCGGATCGCCGAACCGGACGCCCTACGTAAAGGACGCATTTCACCGCTTTGTGATCAACGGTGAACACGAGGCGGTCAATCCCGCGGAACAGGGCACGAAGGCGGCGGCACACTATTTTGATTTCATTCCAGCGGGAGGAACGCAGGTGTACCGCTGGCGCCTCTCCAACCTGAGCCATCGTCAACCGTTTGGCAGGGGGTTCGAGAGGGCTTTTCGCCAACGCATTTCAGAGACGGATGAGTTCTACGAGGCCGTACAGAAGCAGAGCCTGAGCAAGGACGAACTGCTTGTCCAACGAAGGGCACTTGCAGGAATGTTGTGGACGAAGCAGCTCTACTACTATGACATTCCTCAATGGCTGCGAGGCGACCCTATATTGCCGGCGCCCGAATGGCGCCGGAACGGCCGCAACGGCGACTGGGACCATCTGCACAATTTCGACGTGATTTCGATGCCGGACAAGTGGGAATATCCATGGTATGCAACCTGGGATACAGCATTTCACTGCATACCGCTTTCGTTGGTGGACGCAGATTACGCCAAGCGCCAGTTGACGCTTTCAACACGTGAATGGTATATGCATCCGAACGGCGCATTGCCAGCCTACGAGTGGCATTTCGGCGATGTCAATCCTCCTGTCCACGCCTGGGGTGTCTGGCGGGTCTACAAGATTGACGCCCGCCAGAGCGGGATACCGGACCGGCCTTTTCTGGAGAGCCTGTTTCACAAACTGTTGCTTAATTTCACTTGGTGGGTCAATCGCAAAGACCTGGACGGCAACAATGTGTTCCAAGGCGGGTTCCTGGGGTTGGACAATATCAGCGTGTTCGACCGCAGCGCAGGCTTGCCGGAAGGCGGCCACATCGATCAGTCGGACGGAACCGCGTGGATGGGTTTCTATTGCCTGATGATGATGAAGATCGCGCTGGAACTGGCCGAGCAGGACTCGGTCTATCATGGTATTTCAACAAACTTCGCAGTCTATCAGGACATGGCAACGAAGTTTTTTGAGCACTTTCTGCGTATCGCCACGGCCATGAACGAAGAGCGGGGCGGGGGCGTCTCGCTCTGGGATGAGAAGGACCGATTCTATTACGACCTGCTGCACATGCACGATGGCACTCTGATCCCCTTGAAAGTTCGGTCGATGGTTGGGCTGATACCGCTGTTTGCGGTTGAGACGCTGGAACCGCGATTGATGGCCTCGTTACCGGAGTTCAACCGACGTACTCACTGGTTCATTGAGAACAGGCCGCGATTGGCATCGACAATAAGCAGTATCGACGCACCGGGCGTGGGACAACGATATCTGACCTCGCTTTTGTCACGAGACAAGCTGGAGAGCATTTTGCGCTACCTTTTGGACGAGGAAGAGTTTCTTTCTCCCTATGGGATTCGATCGCTTTCCAAGATTCATGAGAAGCATCCCTATCACGTGCACGTCGGCGAGCGGACCTTTGAAATTCAATATGAACCGGCCGAATCGCGCTCAGGGATGTATGGCGGCAACTCAAACTGGCGGGGTCCAGTCTGGTTTCCCATCAACTTCCTGATTATCGAGAGCCTGCAGCGCTTTCACCACTACTATGGTGACTCTCTGAAAGTGGAGTGTCCGACGGGTTCGGGCGTCCTGATGACTCTGGACGAGGTTGCCGTTGAGCTGTCCTGCCGGCTCATGCGGCTTTTCCTGCGCAAAGAGAACGGAGGGCGTCCATTTAATGGCGACACGCCAATCCTGCAGGAGGACCCCCACTGGCGGGATCACATTCTGTTTCACGAATACTTTAACGGTGACAATGGTACGGGTCTGGGGGCAAGCCACCAGACAGGCTGGACGGGCCTGGTGGCGAAACTGTTGCAGCAGTCTGGGGGGATATGAGGAGCCAAATGCCCCAGGGGACGACGTCCAAGAATCACCGAATTCACAGTGTCATTTAACGCATAAAGGTAGAAAACAATGAAACTGGCGACTTATGTGGGAAGCGCAGGGGAACGGGTGGGCGTCGTGGATGGGGACCACATTTACGACATACGAGGAGCCATGGAGGCATGCCGGTTGGGAGATCCGGCTAGTGTCGCGGACATGGTTACATTGTTGGGGGCCGGTGAGGCGGCGATGGAGGGCGTCCGCGCCTCGTTCGAATGGGCCAGGAACAAGAACGGGCGGGAACTGAAGATTCCACTTCACAGTGTCACTCTGCGTGCGCCTCTGCCCAGTCCCGGTAAGCTGATGTGCCTGGCGGGAAACTACGCCAGCCATATTGAAGAAGGCGGCGGATCCTACATTGGCAAGGAGAAGATGATACCGCGCTTCTTTATAAAGCCTACTTCGTCGGTCACGGCAACGAAGCAGCCGATCCGCATTCCAGCTTCGACCGGTTTCGCCGACTGGGAGTTGGAGCTGGCGGTCGTCGTTGGCAAGACCGGCCGCGACCTGACGCCTGAACAGGCGGAAGAGCATATCATGGGCTACACGATTTTCAACGATATATCGGCACGGGAATTGACCTTCCGCAATGAACTTCCGGAGCAGGAAGGGGACTATTACTTTGACTGGCTGGTGGGCAAATGGCTGGACACGTTCGGGCCGATGGGGCCATGGATCACGACGCGAGACGAGATCGCTCATCCAGACCGCCTGCGCATGCGACTGTGGCAAAACGATACGCTGCATCAGGACGCCAGCACAGGCCAGATGATTTTCTCGCCGGCGGAGGCGCTTTCGTTCGTCTCGCAGTTCGTCACGCTGGAGCCGGGCGATCTGCTGAGTACGGGCACACCCTCCGGTGTGGGCCACGCCAAGAAAGTGCGGTTGGAGCCGGGCGACCGCATAAGGGGAGAGATCGAGGGCCTGGGCGTCCTGGAAAACACGGTCGAAGCGCTCTAGCGACGGGAGGCCGGTCTGAATTCGGGCCGTGAAGGGAGGCTGAGCCGGGCCTGTCGACTCAGGGAGGGTTGCGATGCCCTGCACTTGTTGCGAACCGCCGGCGTCCGGCGACTATGAGGGGATGTTCGATACGGAGTGGGCGTCCAAGGAGGCCGACGCCTATGTTCGGGACGGATTGGAGGCGCGGGCCGAACGCCTGATTGCCTATTTGTTGGAGAACTGTACCGGGCCGCTTCGTGTGCTGGACATTGGCAGCGGAGCCGGTGGTGTGCATCATGAGCTTTTGCGCCGCGGCCTGGCCGATAGCGCGGTCGCGGTGGAAGCATCCTCCGCCTATATTGCCGCGGCACGCGAGATTGGGGAACGGTTGGGACAGGACAGCCAGGTGCACTATGTCCACGGCGATTTCACCACCGCGGCCGCAGTTATCGATTCAGCTGAGGTTGTGATCCTGGATCGTGTAATCTGCTGCTATCCCCATCTGAAAGAGCTGCTTGGGGCCTCCGTGAACAAGGCCGAGCGCTATCTCGCGCTGAGTTACCCACGCGAAAGATGGTGGGTGCGCCTGGCATTCGGGCTGTTCAATGTGTATCTCAAGATCAAGCGTAAAGATTTCCGGACTTTCGTTCATCCCCACAGTGATGTGCATTCGATCGCAGAGCGGAATGGACTGGAGCCGGTCCATGCGGAAACGGTAGGGTTCTGGCAGATCACCGTGTATGAAAGGGTTAGTTCGGGTTCAATCGCGTAGACCCTCCCCCTCTTGTCTCCTCTCCCACCTCACTTTACAGATGACCTTGGGCCTGGGACACGATATCGATGCCCACCAGGTCGCTCCATGCCTGCAGCAGCCGTTTGGCTATGGGGCCGACCGCGCCGTCGCCAACGGGCAGACCGTTGAATTTAGTCGCGGGCATAATGCAGTAGGGTGTGCTGGTGAAGAATGCCTCGTCGGCGGTGTAGATGTCGTAGGGCTGGAAGTCGGTAATCTGCGTAGGGATGCCTACAACGCCGGCGAGTTCGAGGACGGTTTCGCGGGAGATGCCGGCGAGGGCGCCGCGGGCGTGGGGCGTCTTGAGGACGCCGTCAGCCCAGATGAAGAAGTTGCCCCCCTTGTTCTCGGTTACATTTCCGTTCGTATCCAGAATAATGCTTTGCGCCTGCGGGTCGACCAGCTTGACCTCGGCTTCGGCGAGGGTATAGGCGAGGCGACTGCGATTCTTGATGCGGGCGTCGAGCGACTGTGTGGGAATGGCCCGGCTGAAGGGCGTGACCGCGTGGCAGCCTTCAGTGTAGAAGCCGGCCCAGTCGCGCAGGATCATCGGTGCGGTGTTGACGATAACTGTGGCAGGGGAGCGCTGCAGGGTGGGGTCGGCGGCGGCGGCGCCCATGCCGCGCGAGATGTTGTGGACGATCCAGACGTCTTCCTGCGGCGGCACGTGCGGCAGATTGGTCTCCAACACATTCAGCGTGACGGCTGCCATCTCGTCGGGGGACATTCCAGCGTTAATGCGGCTCACTTTGAGGGATTTATAGAGGCGTTCGATATGCTTCTTCAGCTTAAATGGTCTGTGGCCGAAGGTGCGGGTCGATTCGGTGACAGTATCGCCCAGGGTGACGGCCGTATCGAAGACGGAGATTTTGGCCTGATCGGGCGGGAACATCTCGCCGTTGATGTAGACGAGATGTTTGCTGGCGTCGTGTTCCATTCCTGCTGCTCTCCTTTGTGATTGTCTCCAGATTCAAGACAGCGGAGCCAGTTGCTGGCTCCGCTGTCCCGTTACGGTTTCAGTCCTTCAATGCGGACGGGTCGCAGGTTTCGTATGCATTCGTGAGAACTGACAGAAGCGCCCGCGCCCGAGATGCGTAATTTTTACTCGTTGATGAACCACTGCGCCGGGATGGTGGGCGTCCACTCACCGGAGATCGACCAGGTTACGACATTGCGCAGCCGGTTGTTCACGTGGGTCAACTGGCCGAACTTGGGATCGTCGACGACGAGACCGATCGACCAGATATTGTCCATGTGGATCTCAAAGACTTCCCGCATCAAAGCATTACGGGTGTCCTCGTCCGGTTCACCCAGGATCTGGTCGCGCAGCACGCGCAACTGCTTCACATCATCCGGCGGCTCCACGCCTTCGGCGCCGTCGGTGTCCAGCCAGGCGGCCCAGTCACGGGCCCACTGCCAGCCGCGCATAGCGAATGTATTCGAATTGAGCGTTGGATGGACAGGGCCTCCTCCGAAGTGGCCGCCGCGAGCAGACACGTCATGTTCGCCGGAATTGTGGCGAGTGCCCCACAGCTGTCCGGCCTCCGGCGTCACTGTGGCATTGATTCCGACCTCTGCCCAGTAGCCCTTGACCAGTTCCATCAGCTCGGGCGTTTCGGAGGGCCAGGCCGTTGTGGCGGAGATGATGAGGAGCAGTTCGTTGCCACTCGGTCCCAAGCGGAAGCCCTGATCGTCGCGGGCGGTGAGACCGAGGTCATCGAGCATCTGGTTGGCCAGGTCGGGGTCGAACTGGGTCCAGGACAGGAAGAGCTCATCTTCGCCGTGATACGGAGGCCCTCGCAAGGGCGCGATTTGCGAGGCGAATACGCCGCCCTTATAGATCAGTTTGATGATCTCTTCGCGGTCGATTGCCACGGAAAGGGCGCGGCGGAAGTTCTTGTCGTTATAGAGCTGGTGCTTGTCCTCGTCCTCGGTCGTATAGTTGAACATGATGTTGCCATAGGCGTTGGGCATCCAGTTGGCGTAGGCAAAGCGGAAGTTGCCACTTTCCCTATTTTCAGCCAGGACCGGGATGTTGGCAGTGCCCAGGCCACGAACGAAATCCAGTTCACCGGCGATGGTCTTCAGGAGCGCGGCTTCGGCGTCAGCCACGCGGATTTCGTGAATCTCATCGATGTAAGGCAGCTGGTTTCCGGCGGTGTCCACCTTCCAGAAGTAGGGGTTACGGACATACACTTCGACCGGATTGGGGGGTACTGTGGTCGGAATCCAGGCTGCCAAGCTCGGCTTTTCAGTGTTGACACTACCGTTCTTCTGTCCGAACAGGTCCATCCAGTTGTCGAAGCCGCCATCGTCCATCATCCCTTCGATGTCGGACATTTCGGCGTAGTCGGGATGGAACTTGGACAGGTAGTGCTTCGGGCTGGTGGTCGGTCCCGTGCGCGGCCCGCCCCAGCTTCCCAGGTAGGTGGGGAAAAGTGCGTAGGACTTGGCGAACGAGAACTGGACGGTGAAGTCGTCGATCATCGCCAGGTCGGCCATTTCGCCGCCGCGGCTAAGCAGGGTAGGTGGTGAAGGCGTCAAATCCTCATTGAGGATGATATCCTGCCACCAGAACATGACGTCGTTGGCGGTGAAGGGCTCGCCATCACTCCACTTGATGCCTTTGCGCAGGTTGATGGTGAGCTGGGTATGGTCGTCGTTCCAGGACCAACCCTCGGCCACGTTGGGAACGATCACGCCCTTGGGTGAATGGAGAGTCAGAGGCTCTATCACCCACCAACCCATCTCTCCCATAGTGCGCTGGCCGCCGACGGTTTTGCGGAGTGCGCCGCCATATTTGCCGACGGCCTCTTCAGGCTTGATGACGATGGGGTTGATCGGCAGCCGTTCCTCGACAGGGGGCAGGTCACCGCTGGCGACCATTTCGGCGAGGGCGGGCGCCTCCTGGTAAGAGTCGATGCCGCCGGCGTCGGCCGGCGTGTTGTAGACTTCGCTCTGCACTTCACGCTCGCCGGCTCCGGCTGGTGGGTCGGTCAGCACGGGGCCTGTTATCGTGACAGCTTCCGACGAGGCAGACTCATCGGCGGCGGGTGCAGATTCTTCGGCCGCAGGTGCGGCCTCCTCGCTTGCGGCCGGCTCGTCGGCAGCGCCGCATGCAGCCAAGAGCAGGGACAGAATGATCAGGAAAGGAACGAGTCTGGAGACACTCTTCGCCAGCCTAGCGCCGACGGTGGTGCCACCACTTTGAGAGGGAAGTTTGCGACGGGACACAGTTTTGCTCCTTGTGCGTGAAAGATTACGTTTGCGAAACTCGGTCAATTTGTGAAGTTCACACCTCCTGTCTTGTTCATTGATGTCTTGCCAGTGGTGAAGGCAAGGGTCCATCGTGGGTCTACAGGTAGTTCAGACGCAGAGAAAGCGATCGGTCACTGCGGCGAATTGCGTACGCCTTGCAGGTCCAGCTCCTCTGCGAAGTGACAGCGCACGAAGTGGGGCTGGCTGCCGTTCGACCCCGCCAGATCGACGAGCTGGGGTTCTTCGACGCGGCAGATGTCCTGGACGTACGGACAGCGGGGATGGAACGTGCAGCCGGCCGGCACATTGGACGGGTCTGCGACGTCGCCCTCCAAGATGATGCGCTCCCGGCGGCGGCCGGTCTTGCCGGTTTCTACTACGGGCACGGCCGAGAGCAGGGCCTCGGTGTAGGGATGGCGGGGTTGGCGGAAGATCGAGTCGGTACGGCCCAGCTCAACGATCTGGCCGACGTACATCACCGAGACACGGTCACTCAGATATTCGACAACGGACAGGTTGTGGGTGATGAAGAGATAGGTCAGATGCAGTTCGGATTGCAGTTCTTTGAGCAGGCTGAGAATCTGGGCCTGCACGGAAACGTCGAGCGCGGACACCGGTTCGTCGGCGACGACGAAGTCGGGGTCCAGGGCCAGGGCGCGGGCAATCGCAATGCGCTGGCGCTGGCCGCCGCTGAAGGCATGAGGATAGCGCCGCATGTAGGTCGGATCCAGGCGGACGCTGCGCAGGAGCTGGGCCACCCTCTCTTCCAGTTCGCGCCTGCCGCTGATCAGTTTACGGGTGACAAAAGGTTCGCCAATGATTTCGAGGACTGTAAGTCGCGGGTTAAGCGATGAGAAGGGATCCTGAAAGATCATCCCCATATGCTGCTGCACGGAGCGCAGTTCCGGCCTGGTGAGTGAGGTAATTTCAATCTCTTCGCCGTCGCGTTTGCGAAACAGGACCGACCCACCGGAAGGCTCGATCGCCCTCATGACGCAGCGGCCGGTTGTTGTCTTGCCGCAGCCGCTCTCCCCGACCAGCGCAAGGGTCTCGCCGCGTGCGACGTGGAAGCTGACTTCATCGACCGCTTTTACCTCGCCAACATGGCGACGGAAGAAGCCACGCAGGATGGGGAAATACTTACGCAGGTCGGTTACTTCAAGGACATTGTCGGAGCCGGGCAATTGCTGGCTCTCTTCCTGTTGCCGGGGAAGCCGGCCAGACGGAGAATGCGTGGTTGTATTCGTGCCGTTTGGAACAGCATCTGCTTGTGCCATGTTCTCAGTCCTGGACATACAGATGACAGCGGACGCGATGTCCTCCCGCCAACTCAATTTGGGGCGGCAGGTGGACGTCGCAGACGTCGGGTATGAACTCCGGGCAGCGGGGATAGAAGGGACAGCCCGGCGGCCGGCGGTAGGGGCTAGGTACGGAACCGGTAATAGGGTCGAGCTCCTGGTTGTGGCCTTCTCCCAGCTCGGGTACGGAGCGCAGAAGACCGATCGTGTAGGGATGCTTTGGCTCGCGAAAGATGACATCGGCGGGCGCGCTCTCCACGTCTTTACCCAGATACATGATCATGACACGATCACACAGTTCGGAGATGACAGCGAGGTCATGCGTGATGACAATCAGTGCCATGCCCATGTCCCGCTGCAGGTCCTTCATCAGCTCGAGCACCTGGGCCTGAATCGTAACGTCGACGGCGGTGGTTGGCTCGTCGGCGATCAGCAAAGCGGGATGGCAGGAGAGGGCCATTGCAATCATAGCGCGTTGACGCATCCCGCCGCTGAGCGCAAAGGGGTAGGCGTCGATGGTCTGTTCCGGCTTGGGCATACCCACGCGCCGAAGCATTTCGATCGCCCGGTCCCGCGCCTCATTCTGGCTGCAGTCCTGGTGCAGCCGAATTACCTCGGTGATCTGATTGCCAATCGTGTAGACCATGCTGAAGGCGGCCATGGGCTCCTGGAAGACCATGGCTATCTCGCCGCCGCGAATCTGGCGAATCTCCTGCCCGCGATCATCCAGTTGCACCAGGTCAACAGATTCACCGTTCTGAAAGAGGGAGATTTCGCCCATAACGATTTTGCCGTTCTTGGGCACGATACGCAGGATTGACTGGGCGGTAACGCTCTTGCCGCAGCCGCTCTCGCCGGCGATGCCCAGCGCCTCGCCGGCGTGAATGTCAAAGGAGACGCCGTCCACGGCCTCGAGGATGCCCTCTTGCGAGAAGAAGTGGGTGGCCAGGTTGTCTACGCTGAGCAGGAGTGGTGACTGGGTCATGTGACAGGTTCGCGGTCTGCCTAGATTGACGAATACGGGTCGGCGGCATCGCGCAGGCCGTCGCCGACGAAGTTGAAGCAGAGAATGGCGATGATGACGAACAGGCCCGGGGAGAGCAGCCAGGGGGAGTCGGCCAAGACGATGATCCGCTGGGCGTCTTTAAGCAGCACGCCCCAGCTGATGGCCGGGTTCTGGAGGCCGAGACCGATAAAGCTCAGCGCTGTCTCGCCCAGTATCATGCCGGGAACGCTCAGGGTCAGGGAGGCGATGATGTGGCTGGTGAAAGAGGGCAGCATGTGCTTGAAGATGACCCGAGCCTCGTTCGAGCCGTTGAGTTGGGCGGCCATCACATACTCCTCTTCGCGAAGAGACATGAACTTGCCGCGCACGACGCGCGCCAGCCCCGTCCAGCCGACGAGGGAGAGAATAACCACGATGCCAAAGTATATCTGCACGACGGTCCACGTAGGAGGAAGAGCCACGCTCAGCGCCATCCAAAGCGGCAGAGTGGGAATCGAACGCAGGAATTCGATTATGCGCTGGATTACCAGGTCGGTGACGCCGCCGAAATAGCCGGAGACGCCGCCCATGATGACGCCGATCACGAAACTGATGGCGATGCCCAGCAGGCCGACGGACAGCGAGATGCGGCCGCCGAATATGATGCGTGAGAGAAGGTCGCGTCCCATCTTGTCGGTTCCGATGAGGAAGAAGGTGCCTTCTTCGACGCCGATGAGGTGGATGTTGCTCTCGAACAGGCCCCACAGTTTGTAGGAATCGCCGCGTACGAACAGCTTGACAGGGAATTTCTGGGTTGTATCCAACTCCCAAGTCGTCCTGAAGGTATTTTCGTCCATCTTGGAAGTCATGCCGTAAACGAAGGGACGCAACTGAAACTGCCCTTCGTCGAAGAAACGCAGCCGCTGGGGAGGCATGAACATGTAGTCGGTGTCGTGGTGGGCGGGGTCGTATGGAGAGAGGAACTCGGCAAAGATAGCAAAGATATAGAAGATCGCTATCAACACTAACGAAATGACAGCAACCTTGTGCCTCAGGAACTTCCAGCGGATCAGCTGCCACTGCGTCGCGACTGACAGATCCTCGTCGCTGGCGTCCACGCCAGTGTTGCTCGATTGGAATCTCTCTTCGATTACGGCCATTGCAGTTCTACCAGTCTGTTGCGGCTTGCATGTTCGAGTTGGAAGGCCTTCTTTGCCCGGATTTCAAACTCAGATGGCGCCGCGAATACGAGGATCGAGCCAGGCGAGCACGATGTCGGAGAGCAGCGTGCCCACGAGCGTAAGCGTGCTTAATATCATGACGACACTGCCTGCCAGGAACATGTCCTGGCTGAGCAGCGCGCCGACGAAAAGCGGGGCGATTGTGGGCAGGCCCAGTACGAGTGAGGCCAGCAGTTCGCCGTTCACGAGTGTCGGCAGCGTCCAGCCGATGGTGCTGGCGACGGGATTCATGGCGATACGGAAAGGGTATTTGACAAGGAGCTTGCCCTCGGACAGTCCTTTCGAACGGGCCACCATTACATAGGGCCGCTCCAGCTCATCGAGCAGGTTGGCGCGCATGACGCGTATCAGGCCGGCCGTGCCGGCGGTGCCGACGACCAGGGCCGGCAGCCAGAGGTGCTTAAGGAGATCGATGAACTTGGCGAAACTCCAGGGCGCGATCAGGTATTCGTCGGAAAAGAGGCCGACCGCCACGTTGCCGGTAGCGACAAAGTAGTACCATAGGATCAGGAGGGCGAGCAGAAAGTTGGGCGTGGCCAGTCCGATGAATCCGATCAGGGTGAAGAAATAGTCTCCGAGCGAGTATTGACGGGTGGCGGAATAGAGGCCGATCGGGATCGCGATTGCATAGGCAAGGAAGAAGGAGGCGACCGAGATGGCGAGACTCCAGGGCAGGCGGTCGGCGACGAGTTTGCTGACGGGCTGGTTCCATTCCAGCGAGCGCCCCAGGTTGCCCTGCATGATGTTGCCGAGCCAGCGGAAATAACGCACGTAGGTGGGCGCATCCAGACCGTAACGTTTGCGCAGCGATTCGATTTCGGCCGGGTCGACCGCTTCCTGCTCCTGCAGGAGTGCATTCACGTAGGAGTCCATGAAATCACCCGGCGGCGCCTCAATGATGACGAAAGAGATGACGGAGACGACGAACAGGGTAGGCACCATCAGCAGGATGCGGCGAAGGATAAAGGACCACATTTTCGGTATTTACCAGGCGTCAGTGTTTTTCCAGTGAAGCCAGATAGATGGCGGAGGGCGCCAGGCCCGTTCCGCTGCCTTCGTGACTCGAGTAGTAGGACAGTAAGGCGCTGTCCGGTCCCAGTTCGACGAAGCCGGGATAGGAGTTGTCGCCCCCGCTGGGCAGGATGGCGACTTCCTCCAGCTCTGTGCCGACCAACTCATACAGGGCGGTGACAGGGCCATCCTCAGTATGCTTGCGCCCGCCGACCAGGATCTGATTTCCCCAGCGGGCAAGGAGGGGGCCGCCGATGTGCCTATCCAGATCGGTGCACTTCCAGTCGGTGTAGGGTGGCTTTGAACTACAGAGTTGCGCGGGCCGGCCGCCGGCGCGAGCGACCGCCAGCAGGTCGTCGTTGTTTTCGAAGAGGAGCGCGGTTTCGTCGCCGTGGGCGGGTTGAATCAGGCTGAGCGGCGTCCAGGTGAATCCGTCAAAACTTTGCAGCAGCCAGGACTCCATCCACTCCGGGGGCTCGTCGCGCCGGCCAAGCACATCGAAATTGCGGATGCGGCGGCCGTTGAGATAGGCCAATCCGTTATTTGCGGCCGCGCGCCAGATGTAGTGGCCGTGGGTACCGTCCAACATGCGCGGCCCGTGCCAGTTCTCGCCGTCTTTGCTCCAGGCGCAGAAGCCAAGATGATCGTTGACGTCCCTATCCTCGGCGTTTCCGGGCGTCACCCACCAAGCGCCGGTGTAGACGAACAGCTTGTTGTCGAAGACCAGAAAGTGGGGGTCTCTGACATCCCGGTTGGCAGCACTGAAGGAATGAACCTGCTTCCAGTCGATTCCATCTGTGCTTGACAACACAACGATGCGTGACGAGGAGAAAAGCATGTGGCCGTCGGGGCAGCTGCGGAATGTCAGATAGAGGCGATCACTGAACCGACACATATCGGTGAAAGCATTGTGATTGCCGTCATTGAATAGTTGACGGACGGAACTGACTCGGATGGAGGGCACGAAAGCGGCTCTTGTGGGAAAGCACAAGTTCGGATCTGAGGACTGCGGCCGGCATATCGGGTTGCCAGTGTCAGAATTATAGGGAAGATCGGAAGGATGTCAAACACGCAGAGAAGGGTGGAGGCGTCGCGAATAGCGGCGCGGCAGGATCAGGGGAGATACCGCAGTTCGTTCTCCTGCGCAGAGTACTCTATCTTTACGGGCATTAAGTGATGGTCGAAACTGAATTCGGGCAACAGGGGCAAATGCGACCCGACAGAATTGGAGTACCCGGTTTTCGTCAGGACCTCAATCCCGGCAACTCGCAACCGATGGCCGTGTTCGTAATCAGGTCGTGCGCTCTGCCCGTGCAGTTACAGTGCACATAGACGCAGCCATCGATGACGATCTTCAGGTTTTCCGGGTACTTGATGGCCCAGTCGGTATCCCCTGGGCCCATCTGCCTGCCCCGGTACTGACGATAGAACACGACACGCCCACCTTCTTCGATGAACGCTTCGGCCAATTCCTGGTGTTCGCTCGGTGGTGAGCCAAGCGTGTCCCAGACGCGCAGGCAGTGGAACGTTTGGGCGCCGATGGTAACGTCGTAGGTTCCCGCGCCAATGCCCTGCCCGCGGGTCGTGCGGTAGGTGCCATCAGGCTGGGGCTGGTAGCGGACGTCGTCACAGATTTTGCGTTTGGCACCACGGCCCCAGTTTGCTTCGAACCATTTGTCTTTGAAGGTTTGCAGCACCTTTCTGCCGTCCATCTGCTGAACAACGCCCAGCCATCTCGTCTCGCCCTCATCGAGGCTTGCATAGAAGAGACTTGGACTGCCGGGGACATCCCAGTCTTCGCGAATTGCTTTTTCCCGTACCGCGATCTCGACGCAGTCCAGGTCGTGAATTCTGGCGAGGCTGGCTGCGGACATTTCTGTCACCGCGCTCAGCTCCAGCGAATCGGCCTCGTAGGTGGCCTGCATTGAGTGGTGGCCGAGGGACGGTACGATGGGCCACCATTGCAGTTCGGGGAGATCGATGTGCGTTATTTTTTTGTCGCTCTCTGCAATGGATATGGGTGGTCGGGTCGTTGGGAAAGGGTGGTTGAATGACATTGCGAGGTTCTCTGTGTGGTGTGCAACCTGTATCTGTTGCAGCGACAACCCGGCCCGAAGCAGCAGTTCAGTATCGAGAATGCGGCTTCCTTTGCGGCAAAGGGCAGCAGGCGTTTAGCTTTGCACACGTGGACAGTTTCAGCCAAACCATTCAGGCTGCGTTTTCGTGGGCGTCCCAGTTTTGGAGCGAAGAGGGCCAGGCGGGGAATGCGCGGCGGTGGCGGGCGATATTGTGGTCCGGCCTTTCGAGGGGCACAGGGCAGGCACCTACGGGAATCTGATGGGACTGGCGGGACGTGGTCTGGCTGGACATTTTCGATTGGGCACCCGTCACCAATGTCGACACCAGGTCGGGTAGGCAGTAGGGGGGCGTTGCGGGGGCGGAGCCCCCGCACAAGGGAGGGCCGAATAGGCCCGACCGCCCGGAACTGCAGTGGTCAGTGGTTAGGGACGGCGGTTATTCTGGCGGAAACTGGAGTGGGAACTGAGGGTGGCATCGTTTCTTCCAGAGGTATACGAAAGTTCCCCCTATTTTGGGATGCACCCTCCCCGATTTCGGGCGTTTTGAGAGGAGAAAAAGATATTCTATAATTCAGAGGGCCTTTGGACCGAATTCTTCAGAGAGCGGGGGACCATCACCACTGAAGAAGGATATTTTGCCCTCCGCTTTGTTGTACTGCCTGAAGGCGGCGACTGTGCCGCTCCCCGTTGAAACAGAGAGGGTCAAGAGTCCAGGGCGTCTGCAAGAGGCAACGTACATTCGACGATTCTCGACTTTTGCCGATGCCCCGCAGATTTCGAACGTGACCAGAGCAAGGAAAAGAGCGTAAAGCCATGGACGAGAGCCGCCGCGAGGAGATTTTGTCACAAGGACGGCCGGGCCCCTACTGGCCTGCAGAGCCGATGTTGGGCGGATGGTATACGGAAGAAGAGGTGGAAGCGGCCACCAAAGCAATCCGCGACTCAATGGACCCCACGACGGTGGGGTTCGGTTTTATCTGCCCTGAAATCGTTGAGTTTGAAGAGTCCTTTGCGAAGTACTGCGGGGCGGCTGAAGCGATTTCCATCAACGGCGCGGGTACAGGTCTGGACATGGCGATAATGTGCCTGGATTTGGAGCCGGGGGATGAGGTAATCGTGCCTGCGATCAACTTCCGAGCGGCGGCGATGGCCGTTGTCGGGCAAGGGGGAAGGGTTGTCTGGTGCGAAGTGGATCCGCGCACGTTCAATGTGGACCCAGAGGACGTGGAGAGGCGGATCACGCCGCGGACGCGGGCCATCTTCCCAGTGCACATGAACGGATTGTCGGCGCCGATGGATGAGCTATTGGAGATTGCAGAGCGGAATCCTCATCCACGGCACGGCGCGTTAAAGGTGATCGGAGACGCGGCGCGCGCAGGAGCGGGCGGATACAAGGGCACAAAGATTGGCGCCAAGGGATGGATGACCGTTTTCAGCTTTCACACGATGAAGTTGATGACGACGCTGGGGGAGGGCGGGGCGATCACTACCGACGATGCGGAGGCGGCGCGCAGACTGCGGGGCATCCGGCAGTTCGGTGGGGCCCACGACGGATGGGGAACGAACTACAAGATGACCAAGGTGCAGGCTGCGGTAGGTCTGGTGCAGTTGCGACGGCTTGACGAGATGACGGCTAAACGCGTGAAGGCTGCCAGAAAGCGGGACGAGATGCTACGGGGCATCCCTGAATTGACACTACCGTACGAGCCGCCCGGCTATGATCACACCTACTACCTATACACTATGCTCGTGCCGCGGGCATGGGCAGGAGAGAAACGGGACCGTTTGCTGCACATCATGGAGGAAGCGTACGGGGTCGGGTGCGGCGTCTACAACCGGCCAGTCTATGCGGATTCCGGGTACCTGCGCGAACAGACTGCCGGCCAGGAATTGCCACTTTCCGACGCGTTGAGCGCGCGTCTTTTCTGCATGGCCCTGCATCCGCTAATGACGGAGGCGGAGCAGGAGTACATGGCTGCGGCCCTGTGGGCTGCGGTAGAGCAGGTTCGATGTGAGGCGTGAGGGATTCAGGACTCAGGTTCCAGATGGGAAAGGAGGTGGAATCGGTTACAGAACATTCGATGAACGCCGTGTGAATCGTATCTCGTTACAGAAGGTCTTTGCCTCGACAGTGAAGAGGGACGCATGGCTGTACAGGAGGTAACAGCATGAACAGATTGAGAGTTACGCGACGCGATTTTCTCAAGGGCGCCTCTGTTGGCGCGGCCGGCCTAGCCATGGCGGCTTGTATTCCGGCTGAGACAGCGGCTCCCGCCAGCGACATGCCGGCTGCTGAAGGCGTAACGCTGCGGTTCATGTCGCGACCACATTCACAACTGGCGCAAGAGGTATTCCCCGACATAATCAACGACAACTTCACGGCCAATACGGATCCCACCATCAGCGTCAATGTCGAGACAGCTGCGAGCGGCTGGGCAGACAAGCTGGTGACCTCGATGATCGCCGGTGACTCTGTTGACATCTTCCAGGCCTGGCCGGACATCTTCTACGTCTGGGTGGCCAAGGACCTGATCCTGGATATCCAGCCCTATGTTGACCGCGACCTGACGCAGGCGGATCTCGACGACTTCATCGAAGCCCAGTGGACAAGGCTACGCATTCGCGGCATTCGCGTGGGGATGCCCAAATATATCGACGTGCGCTGCATGGCCTACAACAAGGACATATTCGATGAGTACGGCGTCGCCTATCCTTCCAATTTCGGCGCGGACTGGGACTGGCAGGAGTTCACGGCGATGGCCGAGGCACTCACACAGGACAAGGACGGCGACGGCGCCATCGACCTCTGGGGCAGCAGGATCATTGCCACCTCTTCGGCAGAGTTCTTTGGCTGGCTGCGCGCTTTCGGCGGGGACTATGTGAATCCAGACGACGACACCGACTGCTGGCTGGATGAGCCGACGTCGCAGGAGGCAATGAACTGGGTTTACGAGAACATGTGGGTCAAGGAGCCGAACCCGTTTATCCGTCCGGAGGACGCGAGCGGCACCTACGACGACTTTATCTCCGGGCGTGTGGCGATTCCCTGGTTCAATGTGCGGCCGGCGCAGCAGGCGGAGCAGGTTGGCCAGGAGATCAACTGGGACTACGCGCACGTTCCCAGCGGACCGGTGCGGCGAAATGCCCTGGGCGATGCCGACGCCTGGTCAATCTGGAAGGGAAGCAGCCATCCCGACGAGGCGTGGCAGTTCATCAACTTCCTGGCCGGCCCCGTGTTCCAGGAGCTGGGCACGTTACGGTCAGAGGGCTCCCTCCCCATCCGCAAGTCTCTGATGGGTAAGGCGGTCGATGTGTACCGGGAGGAGTTCCCTGCGGTTGCGGGCCAGCATCTCGAGATCATTCCCGAAATGATGGAGATGGGCTACCTTGAGAACGTGATTTGGTTCAAGGACAATGCGGCGGCGTTTGAAATGATCAAACCGGCTATGGAGAGGGTTTTCAACCTGGGCGATGCCGACCCGAGTCTCATGATAGAGGTATGTGCGGAGGTGGAGGCTTACCAGGCCAGCCTGGAGTAACGGAAAGCGAGAGAGCAAGAGTGAGGGGAGGGAGAGATTCTCTCTCCTCACTGTTCTGTAATTGTCGTCACAGTGGGAGGAATCATGGCGCAAGCAGTGTCCGGCAGTTCGCCGGCTCCCCGCCGTTTTTCGCTGTCGCCACAGGCACGAATCAATATTGCAGGTTACCTCTTCATCACCCCCTGGATCATCAAATTCCTGACACTCAACGCTGGTGCGATGATCGCCTCGTTTGGGATCAGCCTGTTCAAGACAGACTTCTTCACGACGTTTGACTTTATCGGATTCGACAATTACACGAGGCTGTTCCGCGATCCCCTGTTCTGGAAGAGCCTTTCGGTAACGGCGTACTATGCGTTCGGCATGGTGCCGCTTGCGCTTGTCTTTTCGCTCGTGATTGCCTTGCTGTTGAATCAGAACGTCAAGTTTCAGGGTGTTTATCGCGTTGTCTATTACCTGCCCTCGATCGTTTCCGGCGTTGCGGTCGCCATCCTGTGGAAGTATCTGCTGCAGCCGCGCTGGGGGTTGATCAATCAGGGTCTTGCGCTGCTTGGCATTGAAGGACCAAAGTGGCTCTTTTCCACGACATGGGCGATGCCGGCCTTCATTCTGATGGGCGTTTGGGCCGCTGGCGGGAATATGCTGCTCTACTTGGCGGGGCTACAGGGGATTCCCACCGATCTTTATCATGCGGCCTCTATCGATGGCGCGAATGCTTGGCACCGCTTCTGGCGGATCACGTTGCCGATGCTGACACCCACGATCTATTTCAATCTGATCATCAGCATCATCGGCGCGTGGCAGATCTTCACGCAGTCCTACATTATCACGGCGGGCGGCCCGGACAACTCGACTCTGACCATGGTTCTTCTGCTGTACCGTAAGGGATTCCAGCAGTTTCACTTCGGATACGCTTCGGCCATAGCCTGGGTACTGTTCACCATCGTCATGCTCTTCACCGTGCTGGTCGTGCGCAGCTCGGAGGCATGGGTCTTTTATGCGGGAGAGGTCAGGGGATGATCAGGGGACAGTCACTGCCTGGCATTCATAGGCGGGGGGGCCGTTACCGGCTTGAACATATTACGGGGCGCTCCGTGCTGTATATTGTCATTTCAGTTGGGGCGTTTGTTTTTTCCATGCCCCTGCTGTGGATGATCTCGACTTCGCTCAAATCTCCTGAACTGATCAACCGCATACCCATCATCTGGATTCCGCCGGAGTTGCGCTGGGCGAACTACATCGATCCGTGGCGGGAGATGCCGTTCCTGCTTTTCTACTGGAACACAGTCTTTATTACGGTTACGAATACGGCGATCATACTGATCACGAATTCACTGGTGGCTTTTGGCTTCGCGCGCATCCCGTTCAAGGGCCGCACGATCATCTTTTTTGTCCTACTGGCCACGATGATGCTGCCGCCGCAGGTGACGATGATCCCTACATATCTGTTCTGGAGTCGTCTGAGGCTGGTCAATACATTCTGGCCGATCATGGCGCCGGAATGGCTGTCGGCGGCGTATGATGTCTTTCTGATGCGGCAGTTCTATATGACGATTTCGACGGACCTGGACGAGGCGGCGCGGATCGACGGCTGCAGCTGGTTTGGCATCTACCGTCACATTATTCTGCCGCTTTCCAAACCGGTTATCGGCGTGCTGGCGATCCTGAATTTTTCCTTTAACTGGAACAATTTCATCACGCCGCTGATTTACCTGAATGACTCCAGGTTGTTTCCGATTGCGTTGGGATTGCGATTGTTCGAAACACAGATGGGCGGCGGCGACACCTACGTCAGGCTTGGCCCGTTGATGGCGATGACGCTTGTGTCGATCATTCCTCTCATGGTCGCCTTTTTTGTCGCCCAGCGTTACTTCATCCAGGGAATCGTGATCACCGGTATCAAAGGTTAGCTTGTCGAAGGCATCGACCATTCTCCGCCTCAGGCAAGAACAGATCTTGGGCAGTCCGAACTCCAATTGTCCTGTGCCGGCGGGGACGACCCGTTTGCTTTTCCCCTTCCAACACATATATAATGCCAGTCGCCCCGCGCATCGCTAGCTCGTCGGAAGGACACTCAGAGTCGGCAACGGAATGCTCGCGTTCATCGTTCGCAGAATCCTGCTCCTGATACCGACGCTTTTCTTCATCACCATTGTAACTTTTCTGGTGATCGAGTTGCCCCCGGGCGACTACCTCGACGCGTATGCAGCCAACCTGGCGGCCGGCGGCGATCCCGTCGACCAGGAGCGGCTGGAGGCGCTACGCAAGCAGTTCGGCCTCGATAAACCGGTCCCGTTGCGCTATCTGCAGTGGCTGACGAACATATTGCGGGGCAACTTCGGCTTTTCCTTTGAATGGAACGTACCGGTTGAGGCGCTAATCTGGGAAAGGCTGGCGCTGACCTTCTTCATCAGTCTGTCCACCATCCTATTTACATGGGTCGTAGGCTTCTTGATCGGTGTCTATTCGGCGGTCAACCAGTATTCGATTGGCGACTACATCTTCACGACACTGGGCTTTATCGGCCTGGGGCTACCCAATTTCCTGATAGCACTGGTGATCATGTGGTACGCGTTCGACCAGTTCGGCCTGCGATTGAGCGGCCTGTTTTCACAGGAGTATCGGGGCGCGCCGTGGAGCCCGGCCAAGTTTCTGGACATGCTCACCCATTTGTGGCTGCCTTTACTCATCCTGGGAACGGCCGGCACGGCGGAAATGATCCGGACGATGCGCGCCAATTTGCTGGACGAACTGAACAAGCCGTATGTGGAAACGGCGCGCGCCAAGGGGCTGAAAGAGCAGGTGCTGGTCCGAAAATATCCTGTGCGGGTCGCGCTCAATCCATTCGTAAGCACGGTCGGCTGGACGCTACCAAATTTGATTTCGGGCGCCACGATTGTCTCGGTCGTGCTGAGTCTGCCGACCACCGGGCCGATGCTGCTGGGGGCGTTGATGACGCAGGACATGTATTTGGCGGCGAGCTTTTTGCTGATGTTGAGCGTGCTGACGGTGGTTGGCACGTTGATATCGGACCTTCTGCTGGCCGTTCTCGACCCTCGAATCCGAATGGAAGCACAGTGAGTTGGTGGTCAACGCCAGAGCCTCTTAGCCGGTACCGGCGCGGGGAGAAGCCATGACGCAGGAAACTGCCGAACGGCCCGAATTTACTCATCCGGATGACGCGGAGTTTGACGAAGTTCCGAGCGAGCGGGAAAGGGTCTTTGTCGCAACGCCGGGGCAGTTGATGTGGTGGCGGTTTCGCCGGCACAAGATGGCGCTGTTGAGTAGTGTCGTGCTGATCCTGCTCTATCTTGCGGCTCTGACCTGGGAGTTTCTGGCGCCCTATGACCCGTTGCGGCACGACGTGCAGTCGGCCTACGCGCCACCGCAGAGGCTGCAGTTCTTCGATGAGGAGGGGTTCCATTTTCCTCCTTTTGTTTACGGCTTGAAAGGTGGACGCGATCCTGAGACTTTCCGCAAGATTTTTGAAGTGGACGAGTCGGTCAAGCATCCGATCAGGTTCATGGTGCACGGCGACCCCTACAAGTTCTGGGGCCTGATGGAGACGGATCTGCATCTGTTCGGGCTGGAGAGCAACGAGGGCACGGTATTCCTTTTGGGCGCGGACCGGTTGGGGCGGGACGTACTGTCGCGTTTGCTGGCGGCGACCCGGATATCGGTCTCGATTGGGCTGGTGGGCGTGATTCTCAGCTTTGTGCTGGGCGTTCTGATCGGAGGAATCTCGGGATACTACGGGGGCACGGCCGACATATTGATACAGCGTATCATCGAGTTCATTCGTGCGATGCCCAGCATCCCGCTGTGGCTGGCGTTGAGCGCGGCGATTCCCAAGGACTGGCCGGTAACGAGGGTCTATTTTGCCATTACGATCATTCTCTCCTTGATTGGCTGGACCGGGCTGGCTCGGGTCGTGCGCGGGCGCTTTCTGTCGTTGCGGGAGGAGGACTTCGTGCAGGCGGCGCGCTTCGCGGGCGCGTCGGAAGGGCGCATCATCATTCGCCACATGACGCCTTCGTTTCTCAGCCATATAATCGCCTCGCTGACTCTGGCCGTTCCGGCGATGATTTTGAGCGAGACCAGTCTCAGCTTTCTGGGCTTGGGGATGCGGCCGCCGGCTCTCAGTTGGGGGGTGCTGCTGCGGGAGGCACAGAACTTGCAGGCGGTTGTGCTGGCGCCGTGGCTGCTCACCCCTGGGTTGCTGGTGGTGATCGCGGTGCTGGCCTTTAATTTTGTGGGTGACGGGCTGCGCGATGCGGCTGATCCCTATGCCCGGTAGGAGACGTGGACCGGGAAGCGGCTCAGGAGAAAGAGATTCCCAACAGGAGATAAACCAGTGAAACAGGACACAGAAGTATGACGGAGATTGTGGTTGACCCTGCCGAGATTGAGTACTTCCAGAACAATGGCTACATTCAGTATCACGATTTCTTTTCGCCGGAGGAGATGGCGTCGTTGAGGAAGGCACTGGATAATGCGGTCGCCAGCGAACGCGAGCGAATTCGCGGCGCCGAGATGGGGGGGCGCTTTTCAGAAGACTATGAACGCGTCTTCAATCAGATGGTCAACTTATGGACCGACCATCCGCAGGCGAAGGAGATCGCGTTTGACTCGCGTTTGGGCGAGTACGCGCGGCAGTTGAGCCGATGCAAGCACGTGCGCATATACCACGACCACGCGATGATCAAGCCGCCGGGCCAGGAGAGCAAGCAGACGAACTGGCACCAGGACGCCCCGTACTGGCCGATGGACCCGGTGGGCGCGCTGTCGGCCTGGATCGCGGTGGACGACGTGAGTGTCGAGAACGGCTGCCTGCAATTTGTGCCCGGCACGCACAAGCACGGCAGGTTGGACCCGATCAGCCTGACTGACGAGGACGACAGCGTCGTGGACCGGTTCAAGGAGCAGGGCTATGAGGTGCCGGAGCCGGTGGCGATGCCGATGCGCGCCGGCGGTGTCACCTTTCACCATGGCTGCACGTTTCACTACGCCGGGCCCAACCGTACGGGCAGGCCACGGCGGGCCTTCGCCATCATTTACATTCCGGACTATACGCGTTTTACTGGAACCCATGACGCGGCGGGGGCGGCGGAGGAGATGGAGGTGGGCGGCCCCTGGGAGCACGCGATTCATCCGATAATCGCTGGGCGGTGACGAACTGGACGTCAGAGTGACTGTGCTCAGAACAGGTAGACCGAGAGAATTCTGAAAGGGGAGGAATTGAAACCCACAGATTTCGCGGACCGATGCTTATCCATTTTCAGAGGAGAAGAGTGTCGGATGCATCCACTTGAGGTCACAGTCGAAAAGCATGAAGACGGCTATGTCTCATATGCAGTTGGTTTGAAGGGCACTGTCGTTGGCGAGGGGGATTCTTTCGAAGAGGCAGTGGCCGACATTGCATCTGCGATTCGGTTTCACATTGAGACCTTCGGAGGTGAAGAGCCCGAGACGGATGAATAGTTCTGGAGACATACATGGGGGCGCGGCCGATGACCAGGCGACTTGTCAGATATTGCGCACGGTAAAGGAATGATAGCGGCCATCTGAAGAAGAGAAGTTCGCGCACAGATTCAGACAATCCAGTGGAAGGCGTTACTGCGGCTCTCATACATCATTCAACAGAGGCAACTGCTGAGCCATGCCCTGCGTGTGTCCTATGTGCGGTCTGTCTGGGCGGAGTGTACCGTCGGTATTTCTGTAGCGGGCTGGCGATGGTCATAGCGGTGGACGTTGGGTAGATATGGGCGTTGCCGCGCCTGTCTTGCCAGCGCTGGCACATACTTGGAATCTGCCAAGATGCGGGGGGAGGGGTGAAGCCCGGTCGCAGCGGGTCGTCAAGGTCATATTGCCACACACTCGCTGCGGCGGGGGTTTTAGGGG
>WTGY01000100.1 GCA_011523365.1 Caldilineaceae bacterium | reverse complement strand
GGGTTGGGGCGGGTGGTCGCGGTTTGGCTATTGTTGGAGGTCGTCGAAGAGGATGGCGTGGACGACTTTGGGGCCGTGGACGCCGGTGGTGAGGTTGCCTTCGAGGTCGGCGGATTTGCTGGCGCCGGTGATGATGGAGAGGTTGCGGCTTTGGCGGAGGTAGGCGTCGAGTTTGCCGGCGTGACGCATGTGGGCGAGCCAGTCTTCGCCGGTGGCGTAGAGGCGGCTGAAGGGGATGACGACGAGGTGGCGGAAGGGGGTCAGGCTGGCGGCGCGGGCGTTGGGGCCGCGGCCGCCGACGACGAAGGAGCCGGTGCTGGCGAAGGCGGCTTCGGCGGTGGTGATGCCGGCGCGGACGTAGCGGATGCGTTCACGCTGCTCGGGGTCGTGGAGGTCGGTCGGTTGGATGAGCTTGAAGCCGAGCTCCTCAAGGATGGGGGGCAGGCCTTCGATCTGCAGCTGGTCAAGCGGCCAGCAGAGGACGTCCCAGTCCTCGGGGCGTTCGGCGTCGGTGGTCTTGCGGGCGACCTGCTCCTCTTCGAGCCAGAGCTGCAGGCGGGAGACGACGGAGAGGCGGGCTTCGGTGACGGTTTCGAGGAGCTCGCAGCTGCCCTTGACGGCGTGCAGCTCCTGGGCGAAGCGATGGGCCTGCGCCCAGATGTCGCCGTCGACGCGGGTTACGGTCATGCGTTCGGTGTGGGTGAGCGGTTCGCTGTGCGCGGGCGGGAAGGGGAGGTGGGGCTGGCGCAAAGTCTCTCGGAGGCGGGTCAGGATTGTGTCGCGAACGGTCATGTTTCGTCAGTCCATTGCTCAGCGTAAGGCGGCGGGTGGATCGGCGGGATTCTCAGGATCGGCCACGTAGTTTATCGCGCTGGCGCCACCATTCGCGGAAGCTCTTGGGGGCGAAGGGGGCGAAATCGCGGTAGGCGGTCCAGCCGTTCAAGGGAGGCGGCATGAATTTGATGTTGCCGCCGCTCATGCCGGCGTAGAGGTTGGAGCCGATGCTGGCCATTTTGCCGAGGTTTTCGTACATGCGGCGGCTGCTCATGAGGCTGGCGTAGCTCTTGATGCCCCAGGCTTCGGTCTTGGGCGAGGCGCCCTCCTGCACGAGATCGGAGCGCAGGTCGAGAAGGAGACGGGGCAAGTCGATTTTGACGGGGCAGGCCTCGCGGCAGGCGCCGCAGAGGGAGGTGGCGTGGGGCAGCTCTTTGAACCGGGCTATTTCGGGGGCGAGGGCGGGAGAGATGACGGCGCCGATGGGGCCGTTGTAGGTGCCGCCGTAGGCGTGGCCGCCGATTTCCTGGTAGACGGGGCAGGCGTTGAGGCAGGCGCCGCAGCGGATGCAGAGGAGGGCTTCGCCGTAGCCGCGGGCCAACATGCGGGAGCGGCCGTTGTCTAGGAGGACGACGTGGACCTGCTCGGGGCCGTCGACGTCGCCCTGCTGGCGGGGGCCGCTGGTCATGGAGCAGTAGACGGTGAGCTGCTGGCCGGTGGCGCTGCGGCAGAGGGCCTGAAGCTGGAGGAAGGCGTCTTCGACGGTGGGGACGAGTTTTTCGATGCCCATGACGACGACGTAGACGCGGGGCATGCTGGAGACCATGCGGCCGTTGCCTTCGTTGGTGACGATGCATATGGTGCCGGTTTCGGCGATGGCGAAGTTGCAGCCGCTGACGCCCATGCCGGCGGCGAAGAACTCCTCGCGGAGCCGGGCGCGGGCGAGGGAGGTCATTTTGGTGGGTTCGCGCGTGGGCGGCATGTCGAGTTTTTCCTGGAAGACCTCGGCGATCTCTTCCAGGCGTTTGTGGATGACGGGCGCGACGATATGGCTGGGCGGTTCGTCGGCGAGCTGGATGATGTATTCGCCGAGGTCGGTCTCGACGACGCGCAGGCCGGCCTCTTCGAGGGCGTGGTTGAGGTGAATCTCCTCGGTTGCCATGGACTTGGCCTTGACGACCAGGTTGGCGCTGTTCTGGAGGGCGATATCTTTGACGATTGCCTGTGCGTCTGCGGTGCCCCCGGCCCAGTGGACGGTGCAGCCGTTGCGGGTCAGGTTGGTCTCGAGCTGCTCGAGGTAGTCGGGCCAGTTGCTGAGGACGTGCTCCTTCATCTTACGCACCTGGGTACGCAGCTGCTGTCCTTCGACCGCGCCCATGGAGTCGAGACGGGCATTGGTCATGCGGTCGGTGGCCTTGCTGACGGCGACGCGGAGGTTGGGGTCGCTGAGGGCCTGGTTGACGCGGTCTTTGTAGGGGGCGTGGATGTCTACTTGCATGGTCGCGGCTTCCTGGTGGCCGGTCGGGTCCTGATTGGGTCGGGCACGGTCAGACGTCCCAGCGGCGGGGGTGGTCGGCTTGTGCGGGCGCGGGCTGTGAAGGCGGGCGCAGCGTGCTGCCGAGATGGTTGTTGAGGATTTCGGCGATATGGTGGGCGCGGCAGGCGATGCCTTCGCGGCTGAGGATGCCGTTGATGTGGGTCATGCAGCTGACGTCGCAAAGGGCGATGGCGTCGGCGCCGGATTGTTCGGCATTGGTGGCCTTGGCGCGGCCCATAGCGGCGCTGATGCCGCTGTTTTTAATGGCGAAAAGGCCGCCGAATCCGCAGCAGTCGTCGGCGTGGGGCAGGTCGACGACCTCGAGACCTTCGACGCCGTCGAGCAGTGTGCGGGGTTGCCGGTCGACGCCGAGCTCGCGATAGAGGTGGCAGCAGGGATGGTAGGTGGCTTTGCCCTGCAGCTGGGCGCCGGTGTCGACGATGCCGAGGACGTCGACGAGAAATTCGGTGAGCTCGAAGGTGACCGATGCGAGGCGCTCGGCCTGGTGGGCGAGGTCGGATTCCTGCGATTCCTGGAAGATCGGTTCGAAGAAGTGGCTTGTCATGGTGGCGCAGCTGCCGGAGGGTGCGACGACAGCATCGACTTCGCCGCTTTCCACGAGCGGGGCGAAGATCGCGAGGAAGCGGCGGGCGAGTTTGCGGGCTTCGTCGCGGTAGCCGGCGTTGAAGGCGGGCTGACCGCAGCAGGTCTGCTCTTCGGGGAAGATGACTTCGACGTCGTTCTTTTCGAGGAGCTCGCAGGCGGCGATGCCGACGCCGGGGTAGAGCATGTCGACCATGCAGGTGACGAAAAGGGCGACGCGTTTGGGTCTTTGTTGGAATGAGGCCTTGTGCATGGGGAAGGTCAGTGGTCAGTGGTCAGTGGTTAGTGGTCAGTAACTGCAGAAGTCGGTAGTCAGTGATCGGAGGCGGGTATCAGTGTAGAGCAGTTAGTTCGGTTTGGTAGGGTAGGGTGGTTACTTCCAGGCGGCCTTTGTGGACGATGCAGTTGACTTCGGTGCGGATGCCGAGGCCTTTGGGCTGGCCGGTGTTGTCGAAGTCGAGGTGGGGGAGGTAGATGCCGGGTTCGATGGTGAACATGACGCCGGGGATGAGTGTGCGGCGGTCCTGGGTTTCGACGTTGTCGATGTTGACACCGTTCCAGTGGGTGTTGGGTCCCAGGCTGTGGCCGGTGCGGTGGAGGATTCCCTCGGCGTAACCGGCGTCTTTGATGACGGAACTGACGGCGTCGTCGACTTCGTAGCCGTGGATTGTTTTGCCGGCTTCGAAGGCCGAGTTTATGACTTTGACCGCAGTGTCGCGTGCCTGGGCGACGACGGAAAAGACGCGGCTGGCGGTTGGGGGCGGTTCAGCACCGCAGTAGGCGGTCCAGGTGATGTCGGCGTAGCAGTCGTCGGGATTGTTTTTCTCTTTGGCCCAGAGGTCGATCAAGAGCACGTCACCGGCTTGAATCGAGCTGTGTTGCTGTGCGCTGGGTGCGTAGTGGGGAAGGGCGGCGTTGCCGTTGACGGCGACGATGGGATCGTGGTCCCAATCGAGGTCGGCGGCGCGGAACTGGTCGACGATGAGCTGCTGGACGTTGTACTCGGTGATCTTTTGCTGCTGTGCCAGGGCGTGGGCCACGAAGGCGAAGGCCGCGTCTTTGGCGGCGAGCACGTGAGCGGCGGCGCGGCGGTGGCTTTCCATCTGCCTGGAGGATAGCACGGCTTGTACGATTTGAACGAGGTCGGCGCTGCTGACGATGGTTGCGTCGGTTGCGGTGCGCACCATTTCGAGGGTGCCGGCGTCGACGTTACTGACGTAAGGGATGGCGCCGCGGGGGCTGTATTCCATGGCGATGCGACTGGAAGGATCCTGCGGCAGGATGGTGCGCAGTTTACTCTCCATCTCCTGCCAGCCGACGTAGAGGTGGAGCGGGCCGGCCAATTCGGGGGGTACTGAGCTGAAGGTGGACTGTTCGATTGCGTGGACGAGCCATTGGGGCTCGCCCTCGGCAGGGATCCAGAGCAACCAGCGGCGAGTTCCGGTGGATTCGAGGCGGGCGACGGAGGCGGCGATGGGGTTCTGGCCGCGAAAGTCGTAGAGGAGCCAGCCGGCCAAGTTTTGCTGGCGCAGGTGGTTGCGGATTTCTTGCAGCTTCACGGGTGCCGTCCCTAGTGCGTGGCTGGGTGCGTTGTGTTGTTACGTGCGTTATCTGGTCAGTAAGAGAGTTAGCATCGGGATATGCCGACATTATTCCACGAAGTGGCGATTAGGTCTAGTTTCCGGCAGTGGTCAGAGATGGCGGGGGGATTTGCTGGCGAGAGGGAAAACTGACCGAAAGGGTGCATCCCAATATTGGGGCGAAGCTGGTCAGATAGGGATTTCATGCCATCG
>WTGY01000038.1 GCA_011523365.1 Caldilineaceae bacterium | reverse complement strand
ACTGAAGCCCCCACCCTTTTCAAACGCCGCCAAAGTGTCGAACATCCTAAATTCGGCGTTGGCATGGTGATCGACAGCGTCGTGATAAGCGGCGAAGAGGAAGTATCAGTCGCCTTCCCCAACATTGGCGTCAAGAAATTCATGGCGTCGCTGGCCAATCTGAAGGTCCTTTAGGCACACGCAACGCGTACAGGTACGCAGGACGCCATCGTGCAATCCACGTCTCCCCCATGGAATACAACCACCAAGGCTATTGTCGCCGTTTCGGCACTGGCCCTGTTCTGCCTGCTCGTGTGGGTCTTTCGCGGCCTCCTGCAACAGGTAGTGCTGGCCGTGATTCTGGCCTACCTCCTTCACCCTCTTATTTCGCTCATCGACCGGCGCACGCCTGCCAATCGGGTCACCGTCGTCCTCGCCGTCTACCTGACACTTGCAGTTCTGGTCATAGCGACCTTCTCTCTCGTCGGCGTCACAACCTTCCAGCAAGCGCTCGATCTGTCCCGCCGCCTGCCCGGCTGGTTCGAAGAAGGACTCGCACAACTCCAGTTACTGCGGGAGCAGCTGCCTGAGTCGATTATAGTCGCTGGCGTGCCCATACCCGTCGCCGGCCTTCTACCCCAACTGCCCGGCTGGAATGAACTCTTCAGCCAGGTCTTCGGCCTGCTCCAGCCGATTTTGGGCCGCAGCGGTAGCCTGGCCGCCAGCGTCGTCACCGGCACTGTGGCGGTCCTCGGTCAGATACTTCTTATCTTTATCATATCGATCTACATCGCCGTCGACATTCCCCGCATCGGTAACATGATTGCCAACATTGCCCACAAACCCGGTTTTCGCCGCGACGCTGAACGCCTGACCTCAAGCGTAAGCCAGGTATGGGCGGCCTACATGCGAGGCCAGGCCCTTCTTGCCATCATCATCTTCGTTCTGGTAAGCGTAGTCCTTGGCGCGCTCGGCGTCGACAACGCCCTCGGTCTGGGCCTTCTCTCCGGTGCCATGGAGTTTCTGCCGGTCATAGGTCCCTTGGCCGGCGCCGGCGCCGCCATATTCGTCGCCTTCTTCCAAAGCGACCCGAGCTTCGGCCTGACACCCCTTCAGTTCGCGCTCGCCGTGGCCGTTGCCATGATCATAATTCAGCAGATCGAAAACACGCTGCTCGTCCCCCGCATCGTCGGCAAAGCCCTTAACCTCCATCCCCTCCTGGTTATGGTCAGCGTCATCATGGGCGCCTCCCTCGCCGGCCTCCTCGGCGCCATTCTCGCCGCGCCTGTTGTCGCCTCTATCCGCATACTGGGAGAGTACGCCTGGCACAAGATGCTCGACCTCCCGCCTTTCCTAGACGAGGACGAAGGCCAGGTACAAGGAATGAACGGAAATGACCCCCTTGGCGAGGAGCCAACGCCACCTGCCCCGCCAGGAGTCTACCCACTCTCCTTCCTTCCAGTATTCAAAGACTACATCTGGGGCGGACGCAACCTCGAAACAAGGCTGGGCAAAGAGCTGCCGCCCGGCATAATAGCTGAAAGCTGGGAGATCGCCGCCCATGCCAACGGTCAGTCCAGGGTCGCGACCGGGCCCATGGAGGGCTCTACCCTGGAGGAAATCCAGCAGCGCTGGGGAGAGCAACTCATCGGCGATTCAGTTGAGACGGATACGTTTCCACTGCTCATCAAGCTTCTCGACTCCAACAGCTGGCTCTCTGTCCAGGTCCACCCGGACGACGCCTACGCCCAGAAACATGCCGGCGACCTCGGCAAGACCGAGCTGTGGGTCATCCTGCACGCCGAGCCGGACGCCGAGATTATCTTCGGGCTGAAAGCCGGCGTTGACCGCGAACGCTTCGCCCAATCCGCCGCAACCGGCGCCATCGATTCCATGCTCCACCGCATCCCCATTCGAACCGGCGACGCCGTCTACATCCCCGCCGGCACCGTCCACGCACTCGGTCCCGGCGCCATCGTGGCCGAAATCCAGCAGAATAGCGACACCACCTATCGCCTCTACGACTGGGGTCGCACCGGGGCCGGCGGCCGGTCCCGCCCACTCCACGTTCGCCAGGCCCTCGACGTCATCGACTGGCGCATGGTCGAGCCCTCAATCGCCCCGCCTCCGATTCTCTCGGCTCCCGATGGCTGGGTGCGTGAGGCCTTGGCCGACCTGCGCTCCATCGGCGGCCCCGCCGCCGCCAACCTGCACGCAGCCGCGGACGCGCAGACGTCCTGTCCCTACTTTCAGGTCGACCGGCTGACAGGCCAGCCAGGCGCCGTGTGGGACGGCTCTTGCGACGGCAGCTCCTTCCATATCTGGGGGTGCCTCTCTGGGAGTGCCTCACTCCTCTGGAACGGCGAGACCGGCGAGTTAAAGGAAGTTTCCTGGCTCCTCCTTCCCGCTGCCCTCGGCGCATACGAAATCCGCGCAAAGACGCACTGCGTCCTGCTTAAGATCCACTGATGCATACTCCCAAGGAGAAGATACGTGCCCAACACCGATAAGCGCGCTGAAACCACCTATCCCATAAACGATCTCCTCGCCAACCGCTGGAGTCCCCGCGCCTTCGCCGATCGCGCCATCCCTCCCGACGTCCTCGGCAGCCTCTTTGAAGCCGCCCGCTGGGCGCCATCCTCCCGCAACCTGCAACCGTGGCGATTTGTCATCGCTGACCGCCACCGAGATCCCGATGGGTTTGCCCGCATCCTCAGCACGCTCATGGGAGCCAATAAGTCCTGGGGCAAGAATGCCTCCCTCCTCCTTATCGCCGTCACCGAGCCAAAGCCGGAAAACGTCAGGGGCGGCAATACCTACGCCTACTACGATGTCGGCCAGGCCATGGCCCACCTTTCGATTCAGGCAATGTCCAGCGGATTATACATACATCAGATGGGCGGCTTTGACCGGGAAAAGGCACGCGACCTACTCGAGATTCCCGACCAGTATGAGCCGGTCGTCTCCGCTGCCATAGGTTACCTCGCTGACCCCTCCATCCTCTCCGACACGATGCGGGAGCGCGAACTGGCCCCCCGCAGCCGCCAGCCTCTTTCCGAACAGGTCTTCAGCGCCAAGTGGGGCCAGGCACATCCCGACTATGTATGACCTGGTGATAACCAACGGGCAGCTGATCACGCCCGCCGGCCCCATCTTTGCCAATCTGGCCGTCAACCAGCAATCCATCGCAGCAATCGGCGCGCACCCGAACGCCGACCGCACGATCGATGCCTCCGGCTGCTACGTCATCCCCGGCGGCGTCGACTGCCACGTCCATCTCCAAATGAAGCTGGGGGGCCTGACAACCGCCGACAGCTTCGAATCCGGCACCGTGGCCGCAGCCTGCGGCGGAACCACCACCGTCATCGACTTCACCGACCCCCAGCCGCTGCAACCTCTGATGGAGGCTCTTCGCGACCGCATATCCGAGGCCGGCGGCCGCGTCGCGATCGATTACGGCCTCCACATGACCATCCCAACCTGGCACGCCTCCGCCGAGGATCGCCTCCATAAACTCCCCGACGCTGTCGCCGCCGGATGTGCCACCTTCAAGCTCTACCAGGCATACGACCGCATGCAGCTCGACGACGTAGCCCTGCTCAGAGCCATGCGCGCCGTCGCCGCCGCCGGAGGAGGCGTCGTCATCCACAGCGAGACTGGGCCGCTCCTCGACCAACTGCGCGCAGACGCCGTCGCCGCCGGCCACACGCAACCAATCTGGCACGAACGAACCCGGCCCGCCCGCCTCGAAGCCAGCGCCGTCCAGCGCGCCGCCGAAGTCGCCGCCCTCGCCGGCTGTCCGCTTCACATCTTCCATGTCGGCGCCGCCGCTTCGCTCGCCCAAGTGAAAGCCGCCCGTGACCGGGGCCTCGACATAACCGCCGAAACCTGCCCCCACTACCTGCTCCTCACTGCCGCCGATCATCTGGCCGCCCGCGACGGCCATCTCTTCGTCTGCGCCCCACCAATACGCACCGCCGCTGACCAGGACGCCATGTGGCATGCCCTGCTTGAAGGCTCTCTTGACATCGTAAGTACCGACCACTGTCCCTGGACCCGCAGTGAGAAACTACAAGCCTCGTTTGCCGACGTGCCCGGCGGTCTACCCGGTATCGAGGCGCGCCTGTCCCTCGTGCACCACTTCGGCGTCAACGAACGCGAACTTCCCTTGACTTCATGGGTGTCCGCCTGTTGCACCGCCCCGGCCCGCCGCATGGGCCTGTCCCGCAAAGGCGCCCTGCTACCCGGCTACGACGCCGACATCGTCATCTTCGACCCCACTAGAGAAAAAACAATCCGCGCCGACGACCTCAACGAAACAGCCGGCTGGACCCCCTATCAAGGCCTGAACGTCGTGGGCTGGCCCCGAACCGTACTGCTGAGGGGTGCGGAAATTGTACTCGACGAACAGTTCGTCGGCCTTCCAGGGCAGGGCCGCTACCTGCATCGCAAACTTGATTCCTGGCCCGGATGACCCCGCCTCTCGAACTTCGCCTTACTTCCCGAATGACGAATCAGCAATCGCCAATGCCCGACCGTGCAATCGAGAACAGGACATCCCCAACATTCGCACCCGGACAAGTGGGCGCCAAACTACCTGCACAGAGGTCAAATCCGAAATGAAGATTCTCAGCCAGGACACGCTCAACGAAGGCCTGCAATTCCTGTCCGCACAGGACGCCGACCTCGCCAGGGTCGTGACTCAGCATGGACCGCCTGATCTTCGCAGCCAGCCCCCCGGCTTCCCGGCCCTGCTCAAGATCATTCTGGGCCAGCAGGTCTCTCGCTCCTCGGCAGCCTCCACCTACCAGCGCCTCTGCGACGCCATCGGCCCGCCCCAACCGGCCAGCTTCCAGTCCCTCGACGATGATGCTCTCCGCGCCGTCGGCTTCAGCCGCCAGAAGAGCCGCTACGGCCGCGAGCTCGCCACTGCAATCCTCGAAGGACGCCTCCGACTCGACCTCCTCGCCGCGCGCGACGACGACGAAGTGCGTGCAACGCTCACCGCCTTGCCCGGCATCGGACCCTGGAGCGCCGAAATCTACCTCCTGTTCGCCCTGCGCCGCGCCGACGCCTGGCCCGCCAGTGACCTCGGCATCATAGTCGGTGCCCAGAAGGTCAAGGGCCTGCCTGCCCGCCCTTCACGGCAGGAGTTGGATTCAATGGCCGAACACTGGCGTCCCTGGCGCGGCCTCGCCACCTTTATCCTCTGGCACGGATACCAGATGATGTGAATCCCCGGCCCGGATCCGAAAAGCCGCTTCTCTTTCCTGGCCAGATTCCCGACCCTCATACATCCACACCTTGCACTTCTTGCACAAAGCGCCCTCCTTGGCCCTAATCAAATGCTTGCACTGCCCAACAGAAAGGCAGGATCGCCCATGCCCCATTGGTGTCCAAAACTGGTTCAAAAGCGGTGCCAAATCCTCAAGAATTTCGCCCCGAAGTCTCCGTAGATCGATCGTAGGCAAATCACACAGAAATCATCAAGAACGTAGGAAAACGCTTTCGCAGGTCTGAAAGCGCCTCTTTTCGCACCGATCTTTTCATCCCCACCAGAGTATTCTCTCCCCACTTGAACCGCCTGCCGTTCCGAACTTTTTCACTCAGACAATCTTCCGAATTGCATTGAAATGGCGCCCCGATCATGTTAAGATTTGAAGTCCTGAAATAGTCAGTTTCAGGAACGGGCGTGGCCCGTCGAAAGGCTTCACTGACTTTCATCGGGCTCCGAGTGGGGCCAAAGATGGCCCGCCAAAACAGCGTGCGGCAGCCCATAATCTTGCCGCCATTTCAACTGCCGTAATCCAGGTTCCTCAACTGTCGGCGGCAGTCGCAAAACACAATTTCCAATCGGATTTGCCTCGGGGCAGCAACGGCGCTGGTTACGAGCATTTGAAACGTTGCTTCGCCGCCTTGCCTGAGGCTGGGTCGGCGAAAAGTGTTCCCAAAGGTGCAGAAGCCGACAATCAAGCGAACGGAGAGCTTCAGATGGGCTTCAACATTGGGCAGAGCATAATCCACCCGTCCCACGGCGCTGGCAAAATCGTTGCCTTCCAGGAAAAGGAACTGGTCAAGGGTTTCCAGCGCTACTACGTCATCGAATTCATTCACAATCGTCTTACCGTACATGTGCCGGTGCGGCGAATAGACCAGACCGGCGTACGCCCCGTCATGCCGGTCGCCCTCATTTCCGGCGTCTTCGAAACGCTCGAGCTGCACCCCCTCGACCTTCCTGACGAGTTCAGGGTAAGGCGCAACGCCATCGAAAAGCAGATCCACTCCGGCTATCCCAACCGGGTCGCCGCCGCAGTCCGTGACTTGGCCTGGCGCGAAGACTCCAAATACCTTACGGAAGCCGACAAAGAAGCGCTCTTTGAAGCACGAACTCTGCTCATTACTGAGCTCGCCCTCGCGCTCGAACAGTCCTGGGAACTCACCGAACGCAGCGTCGACGACGCCATCGCCCGCGCAATTCGCGACCGCCTGGAAGCCGAAGCACGCGCCCGCGAAGAAGAGGAACGTATTTCAACCGACTGGCCGTTCCCCGTCGCAATGCCAGCTGAAATGAGCGAAGCCGCCGACTAACCGCCGCCTGCCCCAAATTCACGGGCACCGGCCAATCGCCCTTCCTTCGCAAGGACAGGCATCCAGAAACGCCCTTTGCAGTCCGGAAGCGCAAGCCTCCGGACTGTCTCGCGTCAAGTCCCGGACGCCCTGAGTTCCACCAAGTCCAACCCCGCAAAGGAGAACGACTGTGCGCGTTCAGATCATGACCGACATGGAGGGCGTGAGCGGCATCATCGCCTGGGACCAGGTCAACGGCGGCAAACCAATGTACGAAGAAGGCCGGCGCCTCTATACCGAGGAAATAAACGCCGCCATACGCGGCGCAGCCGCCGCCGGTGCCACCGAAATCGTCGTCGTCGACTGCCACGGCGCCGGCGGACCCTGGACCTTTAACTCCCTGATCCCCGAACTCCTCGATACCCGCTGCGAATGGGTCGCCGGTCACACCTGGAGCCATTACACCGACACACTCAAGGCCGGTTGTGATGCCGTACTCCTCGTCGGTATGCACGCCAAAGCCGGCACAGCCGACGGCGTCCTCAGCCACACAATCTCAACCGTGCTCTGGCGCCATCTCTGGTTCAACGGCCAGACCGTCGGCGAGGTCGGCGTCAACGCCGCCGCTTGCGGCTACTACAACGCGCCCGTTCTCCTCGTGACCGGCGACGAGGCCGTTTGCCGCGAATCCACCGAGCTCCTCGGCGAGGGCCTCACCACCGTCGCCGTCAAGAAGGGACTCTCCCGCTACGCCGCCCGCCACATTCCCCCGCAACGCGCCCGCCAGATGATCGAAGACGGCGCCCGCCAGGCCCTCTCGGATCTGGGCGCCGTGCCCCCCTATCAGCTGAGCAGCCCCACCACCATCACATTCGAAGTCGGCAGCCCCGAAAACCTCGACACCTTCCGCGGCCGCCCCGGTGTAACGCTTGAGCCTCCCTACACAGTTCGCAGCGTCGGCGACGACTGGCTGGCCGCCTGGAATCAGGTCTGGCACTGGTAAAATGCCCCCCAAACTCCTCATTACCGGAGCAACCGGATTTCTGGGTTCCCATATCTTGCGCGCCGCACAGGAAAACTGGCACGTGGTCGGAACCTACCACAGGACCACCCGCCGCCAGGCCCAGTACTTCTTCGGCAACATCGACCACGGTCGTATTGACCTCGGCGACTACAGCGAAACAAAGGCCATGATCGCCGACGTCCAGCCCGCCGCCGTCATCCACGCCGCCGCCATCACCGACCTCGACTACTGCGAGAAATACCCCGACGAGTCACTTCGCATCAACCTGCACGCCGCAACCAACCTGGCCGCACTCTGCGGCGACGAGGATATCCCCTTTCTCTTCACCTCCGCCGACCTCGTCTTTGACGGCTCAAATGCCCCCTACGCCGAGGACGATCCCCCCACGCCCATCAACGTCTTCGCAGAACACCGCGCCCTGGCTGAGGAAGGGATCCTGGCCGCCTACGCCGACGCCGTCGTCGCACGCCTCCCCCTCCTCATCGGCTACTCCCTCCTCGGGCGAGACAGCTTCTATCGCCAGCTGGTCGCAGCACTCCGCGCCGAGCAGGAAGTCACCCTCTTCGGCGACGCCGTCCGCTCTCCCGTTAGCGCAGCAGTCGCCGCCCAAGGCCTCCTGCAAATCGCCGGCAGCGGCTTCGAAGACGATGTCAACATCGCCGAAACTGATCGCGTTGTCGGCCGCCTCCACCTGGGTGGCCGCGAACAAATCAGCATCTACAAGCTTGGCCTGCTCACCCTCCGCATCCTCGGACTGAACGAGCAATTGGCAGTTCCCATCAGCGTCCTGGACTCCTACGCCGGTCTTCTGCAAACGCCCTTCCTCGCCGCCCGTTCAGCCAACGTCGCCCTCGACAGCACACGCGCCTACGACCTGGGCTACGACCCGCCCCCCTTGCGCCCGCAGCTCGAAGAGCTCCTGCCCCCTTCATGGCGTCTCCAGGTAGCTGAGCCGGACCCGGATGAATCGGATCCGGAAACTCCCGAAGGAGATGACGGCATCTGACAGACGATCAGGCCTACTTTACCCATCGCACCCACGCTGCAATACTTCCCTCCTGTTTTCCTGTTCTCTCAGAAACGACAAAACAGACTTCTCCTAACTGCTAAATCCTTGCCAAATGGCCCTCATGATTCCATTCGACGAAGGTGATTCTCTCCCCTGTCTCCTCTATAAACCAATCCTCCTCTATTCGCCGCTTTCACTGACCACTGGCCACTGATCACTGACTACTGCAGTTTTGGGCGGTCGGGCCTATTCGGCCCTCCCTTGTGCGGGGGCTCCGCCCCCGCAACGCCCCCCCTAAACCTCGCGCCGCAGCGAGTGTGCGGCAAATTCGAGCTTGTCGTCCCGCGGCGGCCGGGCTTACACCCCACCCCGCGTCTTGGCAGGTTCCGACTATGAGCCGGCGCAGGCAAGACAGGCGAGGCAACGCCCATAACTACCCAACGTCCACCGCAATGAACCGTCGCGAGCCCGCTACAAAAATACTGACGGTACAATAGGCCCAGACAGACCGCACTCAGCACACACAGCACATGGCTTAGAAGCTACAAAGACACCATGAGCCTCTCCGCAATCGATTTCACTTCGATTCTCTTCTCCTTCATACTCGGTGGTTTCGTCGGGCTTGTCGTGGGGAGATTTATTGAAAAGATATTCGATCGCATGGACGCAGTGCCCATGAAGTTGAGGCTGTTCTTCGCCTTCCTCATCCTATCTGCCAGCTCGGTCCTGTTCGAACTCTTGCTTGAGAAGTCGGGAATAGCACTCATGATGGCCTTCGCCCTCGGATTCGGCCTCGTGACCACACTCCATGAATATTTATTTCCTGACTCTGGCAGAAAATGAGTCGCGGCACAAAGGCCACAATTCAGTAAATGAAAGCAGTTGACAGCACTTCTGGACGACTTTTTCATCCGGCGCAGAGGTCCCCGCCCTGCAGACAACACACGATGGTTTGCCGTCCCGAAAATCCCAATCTATCCTGACAATCCTGATTCAGACAACGAAAACGCAAAACTCGGGACCGCACCCGCCTTCCTTCAAACCTTGCACAAACCCGAAAAATCAGTAGAATTGGCCATGCCTCCAGCTTCAACAACTGTCTTCCCAAGGTAACGGCCCATTCCGATCCGGAGACCCAGCACCAGGACGCACACGTACCGAAGTAGCCTTATTCCGGTTCCATAATCCTTGTCATTGACTGCACCGCGAGAACAATACAGATGCTGACAACAGAACAGAAGACCCGATTTGATAACCAGGGCTTCCTCAACGTCCCCGGCCTCTTCTCCGAGGACGAAGTCCACCTCTATCGACAGCACTTCATGGACCTGAGAGCCGCCGGCTCCTACCCCGGCGACTCCGCCGGCGTCGACACCAACAGCAACGACCCGCTCAAAAAATACCCCCGCATGATCCACATGCACCGCTGGGATAAACTCAGTTGGAACTGGATGCTGGACAGCCGCCTGCGCGACTGCATGACCGCCATGCTCGGCCACGAACCCTTCGCCGTCCAGACCATGCTCTACTTCAAGCCCCCCGGCGCCCGCGGCCAGGCCCTCCACCAGGACCAGCACTACCTCCGCGTCCAGCCCGGCACCTGCATCGCCGCCTGGCTCGCCCTCGACGACTGCGACGAAGAAAACGGCTGCCTTCGCATGGTTCCCGACAGCCACGCCTGGCCCCTCCTCTGCACAGCCGAAGCCGACACTACCCAGAGCTTCACCGACGTCACCGTAGACCTGCCCGAAGACGTGGACGCCCAACCCGTCATCATGAAGCCCGGCGACGTCGTCTTCTTCAACGGCCAGGTCGTCCACGGCAGCTTCCCAAACACAACCTCCGATCGCTTCCGCCGCGCCCTCATCGGCCACTACATCGCCGGCGAAGCCCGCAAAGTCGCAAAATACTACCACCCCATCTTCCGCATGGACGGTTCTCCGGTCCAGCTCGATGTCAGCGAGGGCGGAGACCTGTGCGGCCGCTGGGTCGATGTTGACGGCAAGCCCGAAATCGAAATGCAGCCAAGCGAACAGCTGGCTTGGTAAGTGTGTCGGATGCATCCAATCGGGGAGCAAATACCTGAAGACTTGATGCCGGGCTGTCTCTCCATAGGCCGGGTGTTGTCCTCCCTACCCCGGAATTGACACGCATCTAAAAGAAAAGACTGGACATTCTTCTGAAAGTGAGCGATGAGCACGACCCCGCCGTAAGCGTATGCTGCGGCCACCCCCTTGTGCGAACACTCAACCCCGACCGTCTTGCCGCGCAGGGCACGCCTTTTGAAAACGCCTTCTGCAACTACCATGTCGGCGTCACCATCCTGCATATCCTCCCTTCCGCAAAAGGCCATCCCTTTTCCGGCCTTGCGCAATTGAAAATAATGCGTAAAATTAGGCCATCACTCTTGTATCGCAACTGCCAGCCCGGCTGACTCGATCGCGGCCCGCAACTTCTTTGATTCAAGGTTGCTGGCCGCCCGAAACCCTTTATCACAAACGACTTTCCCTGGTTGCCATTCCCAATGCGGGGTCTTGACTGATGCTGAACCGCGAGCAGAAACGGTTTCTCAGTTGCCGCAGACTCCTTAACGTAGGCCGTCTCTTCTCCCCCTGGGAGGGCGAACGCTGGAGTCAGTTTCATCCATTTATCGCGTGACGCGTAGACCGGCTCGTCGCCCTACTCATACTGACCGCCGGTCCTATTGCTCTCAAATTGAAGTTCGCTTCGTTCATCCAATCCATCTGTGAAAGGAGAATCGATTGTGACAACAGCAATGCTTAATCGACGACAGCTGCTGCAGGGCATGGGCCTCGCGGCAACGGGGGCTGCCCTCGCGGCCTGCGTGCCCGCAGGCGCACCCGCCGACATGGCCGACGGCGGCGAAATGGAGCCGCCCGATATCTGGGTAGCGACGAGCACGCCCTGCCCAGGCGGCGGCAACCCGGAACGCACCGCAGCCGTGCGCGACCACCTCCTTGAGCTCACCGGTGTACGCGTCAATGCCTACCTCTTGCCCCCCGGCGCTGCTAGGACCGAGAAGCTCAATCTCCTCATCGCTTCCGGCACCGAACCGCTGGATGTCTTCGAGGGTGCCTGGCCCGATTTCAAAGGCATCGTCAATCCGCTCGACGACCTGCTTGATGCCGGCGGACAAAACATCCTCGCCGGACACTCCGATCTGGACTGGAAGATGATGAAGGACTTCGAGGGCACCACCTGGGGCTACCCCCGCCTCGGCCTCATGGGTCACACACACTTCCCCTTCTTCCGCTCAGACTGGCTCGCCGAAGCCGGGCTGGACGTACCCGACACCTGGGATGGCATGGAAGAAGCCTATCTCGCCATGCGCGGCAATCACCCCGAAGCTGTAATCACCACCATGGGACGCCGCCACCTCATGTATAACACGCTCGGCGCCTACACCGACCACGGTTATTCCCGCTGGATCGACCCCGCTGACAACATGCTCAAGCCGCCTGAGCTGCAGGAAGGCTACCCCGACTGGCTCGCCAAGATGAATCAATGGTGGGCGGACGGCTGGCTGCAGCAGGAGTCCTTTGCCAACCCCGACTATCGCTCCATGCTCAAGACCCTGACCATCGGCCTCTGGCTGGGCTGGTACTCGCGCATCACTGGCTGGTGGTCTGATATCAGACGCGACGCCGGCTACGTCGACGAAGACTACATCCTCTCCCTCAAGATCGTCGGCCCCTCCGGTATCGCCAAGACCAACAACGCCGGCTCCAACACTGCCTACATGATTGCGCGCAAGTCTGAGCATCCTGACGCCGTCATCAAGTATGTCAATTGGATCTACTCAGGCGGGCCCGACGACGTGACCAACTACCTCATCGCTTCCTGGGGTATCCAGGGTGAGGACTGGGAGTGGGTCGACAAAGAGGCCAAGATCGCCCGTCAGTTCTCCGCCGGCAGCCCGGTCTGTGAGGAGAAGTACTCGCGCGACTACCAGATTACCTTGGGCTTGGGGCCAGAAACCTGGGCCACCGCCGTAAAGATCGAACAGCCCGACGGCAGCATCTTCTGGAACCGGCACTGGCAGCACATCAACACCTACTGGAACCAGTACGATGGCGGACGCATGCCCGTCGACTTCGACGTGCCTTACGACCGCACCGCCATTCGCGACGCCTTCCCCGGCGAAGTCGACCTCGAACGCTTCATCGACGAGGAGAGCATCAAGTTCATCTCCGGTGACCGCCCCTTGTCCGAATGGAGCAGCTTTGTTGACGACCTGAGCGGCGCCGGTCTCGACCGCTGGAGCGAACTCTACACCGAGCAGTTCCGGCTCTACCATCCATAACCATGAACTGAAGAGGGAGGCGTTCCAACGCCTCCCTCCCTTTCACCTACCCCTCAACTACGGAAGCAGTTAGATGCAGCAGTTTGGCGGCGAACATCCAGGCCTGTCCGTAACCCCGGCCTCACCTACCTACTCCGGACGTAAGGGATGGCGCGAAGCATGGCGCCAGATTAAGCGCGACCGTTTTCTCTATGCTCTGGCCGCAATCCCCCTCCTCTACTTTGTCGTATTCCGCTATCTCCCCATGGTCGGCGTTATCATCGCCTTCCAGGACTACGATCCCTTCTTGGGAATCACCGACATATTCCGCTTCGACCGCTGGGTGGGCCTGAAGCATTTCCGCAACTTTTTTGACTCGATCTTCTTCTGGAACATAATGCGCAACACCGTCCTGATTAGCCTTTACAAGCTGATCTTCGGCTTCCCCGTGCCCATCATTCTGGCCCTGCTCATCAACGAAGTGCGCGTAACCCTGTTCCAACGCACCGTCCAGACCATCTCCTACCTGCCGCACTTCTTCTCGATGGTTGTCGCTGCCGGCATCGTACGCGCCATGCTGACCCCCCAAGGCGGGCTGCTCAACCAGGTCGTCGTTGCACTGGGCGGCCAACCCAAAGCCTATCTCACCGATCCCGACCTGTTTCGCTCCATAATCGTGACAATGGATGTCTGGCAGCATGCCGGCTGGAACAGCATCATCTTTCTGGCTGCAATGGCAACCATTAACCCGGAAATGTACGAGGCCGCCGCCATGGATGGCGCCAACCGCTTCCAGCGCATGTGGCACGTCACCCTGCCCAGCATCTCATTCGCTATCGTGATCATTCTCATCTTCCGCATCGGCGGTATGCTGGACGCCGGGTTCGAGCAGATTATCCTGCTCTATTCCCCGTCGGTCTTCTCCGTTTCCGACATCATCGATACCTACGTTTACCGCGCCGGTCTGATCGGCCGCCAATATTCATTCGGCGCCGCCGTCGGTCTCTTCAAGTCCGTTCTCGCTCTCGCGTTGATGTACATGGCCAACAAGGTTTCCCAAAAACTCGGCCAGGAAGGACTCTGGTAGGGGGCCGCCATGAAATATTCCCGGGGCGAGAGAGTTTTCGACTGGATCAACATCTTTGTCCTTGCCGTTCTGACACTACTCTTCCTGCTTCCCTTTCTCTCGGTCGTCTCCACTTCCTTGATCAGTGGTAAGGAATACGCCCTGCGCGGGCTATTCATCCTCTATCCCAAAGAGCCCGTGATCACCTCCTATCACCTGCTGCTGGGCCAGGGTTCGCTCGTGTGGACCTCTCTTGGGGTAAGTTTAGCTCGCGTCACCATCGGCACAGGACTCAATCTGTTCCTCACCTTCCCGCTGGCCTACGTCCTTTCCAAGCGCACTCTCTACGGCCGCGTCCCCATCACGATGTTTATTTTCTTCACGATGCTTTTTAGTGGCGGCCTCATCCCCAACTTTGTCCTGGTCGAAAAACTGAATCTGTTGAACAGTTTCTGGTCAATGATACTGCCGCCCCTGATAAACCCCTGGTGGCTGCTGATCATGCGCAACTTCATGCTCGCCATTCCTGACGAATTGGAAGAAGCCGCCATCATGGACGGCGCTAACCCGCTCACCGTCCTGCTGCGCGTCTACCTCCCGCTCTCCATGCCCGTAATCGCCACCGTCGGCCTCTGGTATGCAGTCATGCACTGGAACTCCTGGTTCGACGCTGCCATCTATCTCAATACACCCTCCAAGTTTCCAATGCAGCTGGTTTTGCGCGGCATCCTCGAATTCGGCACCGGCCAGTACGGTGACGCTTCCGGCCTGGCAGAAATGACCGAACTGATCGATCCGCCGCCCGCTGAATCCCTCAAGGCCGCCATGATCGTCGTAACCACCATGCCGATCCTCTTGATCTACCCCTTCATTCAGCGTTACTTTGTCAAGGGCATCATGCTCGGCTCAATCAAAGGTTGATTCCACCATGGACAACTCCTTCCACGGCGCATGGCCTGCGCTCATCACTCCAGCAACCGCTGACGGCGGCGCCAATCTCACCGCCCTCCGCCAGCTTATCGACTACATGCTCGCAAAGAATGTCGACGGCCTCTACGTCCTCGGCGGCACAGGCGAAGGTTTGCTGATCTCTGCTGCCGATCGCCGCCGCGTCCTCGAAACCGCCATCGAACAGGTCGGCGGCCGCATTCCCGTCATCGTCCACGTCGGCAGCATCAGCACCGTCGAAGCCGCCGCACTTGCCTGCCATGCCCAGGAGCAGGGAGCCGACGGCGTCAGCTCCGTCCTGCCCGTCTACCTCGGTGGCCTCGACGCGACCTACCGCCACTACGGCGCCATTGCCGCCGCCGCCCCCGACCTGCCCTTCTTCCCCTACCTCTTCGGCGGCCAGATCGACGCCTTTTCGCTGATGAAGGAGCTCCTCTGCCGCTTTCCCAACGTAGGCGGCGCCAAATACACCGGCCCCAACATGTATGAGATCGCCCAGATCATCGAGCTGGGCCGCGACATGCCTGAAGGACGGGGCTGGACCATATTCTCCGGCATGGATGAACAGTGCCTCTTCGCCGCCATGATGGGCGCCCCAGGCAACATCGGCTCCACCCTCAACGTCATGCCCGGCGCCTACAGCAGGATGCACGCCTGCTGCAAGTCGGGGGACTTCGCCCAGGCCCTGGCTCTCCAAAGGCAGGCCAACCGCCTCACCGAAGTCATGATCAACCACGGTGTCGCCGCCGCCCTGCGCGTCTCCATGAAGGCCCTCGGCATCGACTGCGGACCCCTCCGCCTCCCCCAGGAAGCGATCTCCCCCCAAAAGGAGGAAATCCTGCTCGCCGAACTCGAAGAAGCCGGCCTCGCCGCCCTCGCCGCTATGTAGTCTTCCGCGCATTGCCTGCCCTATCAGAATCACATCCCGGACTCGCCTCGTTTTGGCCGATCCAACCGCGTGGCGTAGCATGGATTTAGATAACCGGCCAGTCGCACAACTTGCCGGGGCCGCGCCGTCCTACTCTGTCAAAGTGAGGGCCCTGCATGTCCTTTTACGCCAAGCTGGAAGCCGCCGCACACCGCAACGACACGCTCCTCTGCGTCGGCCTCGATCCAACCCCTGAGGCCTGCCCGGAACGCTTCCTGCACACTGCCAATACCTCACACTCAGAGGCCGGAGACGATGCCGACAGAAAATGCCAGTCCCTGTTGGACTGGAACCGAGCCGTCATCGAAGCCACCTCAGACCTCGTCTGCTGCTACAAACCCAACATCGCCTTCTACGAAGCCCTCGGCCAGCCCGGGATGGACCTCCTGCGCGCAACCATCGCCGCCATACCAGGGCACATCCCCGTCCTCCTCGACGCCAAGCGCGGCGACATCGGCTCGACCGCCGCCGCCTACGCCCGCGCCTGCTTCGAAGAACTCGGCGTCGACGCCGTCACCCTCAGCCCCTACCTCGGCCAGGACAGCATCGCCCCCTTTGCCGCCTACCCCGACAAGGGCTTGTTCGTTCTCTGTCACACCTCAAACCCCGCGGCCGGCGCCTTCCAGAAGCTGACCGTCACCAACGGCCAGTTCCCGCACGCGCAAGACCCTCTCTTCCTGCGCGTAGCCAAAGAAGCCGTCAGCTGGTCGCCCGCCGTAGGCCTGGTCGTAGGCGCAACCTATCCCGAAGCACTCGCCGAAGTCCGCACCGTAGCACCCGACTCTTGGCTGCTCGCCCCCGGAATCGGCGCCCAGGGCGGGGACATCCAGGCAGCGCTCTCCGCTGGACTGCGCGCCGACGGTCTCGGCGTCCTCGTCGCCGCCACCCGCGGCGTCACCCAAGCCGGCGACCCGCGCCAGGCTGCCACCCGTCTCCGCCAAGACATAAACAACGCACGCGCAAAGTCCTCTTCCGCATCGAAAGTTGAGCCTACTGCCCCTGCCCCTCAACCCACTCAAGGCGCAGAGTCCCACACGGACCTCATCATCGGCCTCGCCGACCTCGGCGCCCTCCAGTTCGGCGACTTCACCCTCGCCAGCGGCAAAAAGTCCTCCATGTACGTGGACCTGCGTCTCCTCGTCAGCCGCCCCGATCTGATGCAGACCGCGGCCGCAGCCTACGCACAAGAACTCTCAACCCTGCAATGCGAACGCATCGCCGGTGTCCCCTACGCTGCCCTCCCAATCGGCATGGCCGTCGCCCTGGCCAGCGGCGTCCCCCTCATCTACAACCGTAAAGAGAGCAAGAGCCACGGACTCGGCAAGGACATCGAAGGCCACTGGCAGCCCGGCGAGCGCGTGGTCGTAATCGAAGACGTCATCACCACCGGCGGCAGCATCGTCAGCTCAGTCGAACTGTTCCGCGCCGCTGGCTTAATTGTCGAGGATGCAATCGTGCTGCTGGACAGACAGCAAGGAGGAGTGGAAAACTTGCAAAAGGCAGGAATACGCGTTCACAGCGTCCTGGCACTGGGAGATGTGCTGGATTTGCTCTCCGAGACCGGCCATATCCCCGAAGAGATTCGTCAGTCGCTCGGTTTACCCGCCCCCGCAGGGGAAAGTCAGTAGCTGAGCAGCCTACTTATGTGAGAGATTTCCGCATTGAGCGAGGATCTTCCCAACCTGTCAGTCGCATTTCTCGAACGTGACCTGCCCTCGCCGCTGGTGCTGGCAAGCGGCATCTGGGGCACGACCGTAAGCCTGCTCGTTCGCGCAGCCGACGAAGGCTGCGGCGCCGTAACCGCCAAGAGCTGCGGACCAGAGCCCCGCCACGGCCACGTCAACCCCTCCTGCATCGACTGGGGCGGCGGTCTCCTGAATGCGATCGGTCTGGCGAACCCTGGTGTAGAAGAAGAAATCGGCCTGCTCCGGGAAGCGAAAGCCCAGCTTCAGTCGCGCGGCGTCGCCGTCATCGCCAGCGTCTTCGCCGCAACAGCCGCCGAGTTCGGCGAAGTTGCGCGCCGCATAGCCACAGCGAATCCCGACTTCATCGAAGTCAACATCTCCTGCCCCAACGTCGAAGACAGCTTCGGCGAACCCTTCGCCGCCAATGCAGACGCCACCGCCGCCGTCACCGGTTACGTCAAAGAAGCCGTCGCCGGCCAGGCCATCCCTATCATCGCTAAACTCGCCCCAAACGTTCCCAGCGTCGGCCGCATCGCCCAGGCCGCAGTCCACGCCGGCGCCGACGCCCTCTGCGCCATCAACACCATGCCCGGCCTCGTCCTTGACCCCTACAGCGGCCAGCCCGTCCTCGCCAACCGAACCGGCGGCATCAGCGGCCCCGCCCTCAAACCCATCGCCCTCAAGGCAGTCTACGACACCCGCAAAGCCTGCCCCCACACACCCATCATCGGCACGGGCGGCGTCACCACAGGCCGGGACGCCGTCGAAATGCTCATGGCCGGCGCCACCGTCGTCGGCGTCGGCAGCGCCATCTACCACCGCGGCCCCGACGCCATCCGCCTCATCCGCGCCGAGCTCCAACAGTGGATGACATCCCAGAACATTGCCTGCATCGCCGACCTCCAGGACCGCGCCCACAGCGAGCCCCGCTACGCGACAACGCCCTCCACCCCACCCGCGCCTTCCGCAGCCTAGGGCCTTTCGCTCTTCTCCCTGCCCCCACAAAGCGACCTTCGTCTCACAGAATCAACATCGCATCGCCAAAACTGTAAAAGCGGTACCCTTCTGCCTTTGCCACTTCATAGGTCCGCAACAGCATCTGCCGTCCGGCGTCCAGGTCCCCATGATGCGCCTGTCCTACAAACGCGCTCACCAACATCAGCAGCGACGACCGCGGCAAATGAAAATTGGTCAGCAGCGCGTCCACAGCCCGGAACCGGTACCCCGGATAGATGAAAAGATCGACCTCGCCCGCATACGGTACAACCCCCATCCCCTCCCTGCCCGGCCCGTACCCATCCACCCTCTGAGCAGTCGTAGCACAATATTCCAGCACCCGCGTCGACGTCGTCCCCACCGCAAACACTCGCCCGCCCTCTTCTTTGGCGCCCCGGATGGCTTCCGCCGTCTCCTTTGTCAGCTCCGCCCACTCTCGATGAATCTCATGATCGCCCACCCGCTCCGCCGTCACCGGTCCAAACGTATCCAGCCCCACGTGTAATGTAACCGTCTCCCAACCCACGCCTCTGCCCCGCAATGTGTCCAGTAGCTCTGGCGTAAAATGTAGGCCCGCCGTCGGCGCCGCAACGCTGCCATCTTTGCGACTGTAAACAGTCTGATATCGCCCTTCCTCTCCTGTGAACTCAGTGATATATGGCGGCAGAGGCAACTCTCCCAGCTCTTCCAGAATCCCTCCGATTACCATCGAAAAGCGTGCCCTGCGCTGTCCCCCTTGGCCTTCCGCGACGATCTCCGCCTCCACCGGGCCGCCTTCCAGTTCCACTCGGGCGCCCGCGCGCAGACCCCTCCCCCGCACCAGGCAACTCCACTCCAAACCCTTCTCATCCACCTGCCGCAGCAGGAATATTTCAACCACCCCACCCGTCGGCTTCCGCCCCCGCAACCGCGCCGGCACGACCCGGCTGTCATTTGCCACCAGCACGTCCCCCGCCCGCAGGTACGACCCAATCTCGCCAAACCGGCTGTGTTCAATGCGCCCGGAAACGCGGTCCAGCACCAGCAACCGGCTGCTATCCCTTGGCTCGGCCGGGCGCTGGGCTATGTATCTCTTCGGCAATTCGTAATCGAACAGATCGGTGCGCATTAGTTAGATGAATCTTGCCTGCGGCGAGGCCACTCTGGACTCGACCGGCACAGCCGCAGCCCACCAGAATCCCGCCACAATTTCACTTGGTTTTAACACAGGTGTTAGAATCGAGGAAGCGTACGGCTGACACAGCCGCTCCGTCCATCCAGCCCAAAGCTACGCCAAGTGATGCGCAAACGTACAAAATCCATGAACATCACAACAGTGATATTGGCTGTCGCCCTGCTCTTCGTCATCATCCTTCTCGGCGGCGGCCTCATCGTCTACATCTACTGGTGGCTCGTACAACGCCCTTTTCCCCAACACGATGGCCAGCTGGACCTTCCCGAACTTGACGCAGAAGTAGAGATTCTCCGCGACCAGCATGGCATCCCCCACGTCTACGCCCAGAATGAAGCCGACCTCTACCGCGCCCAGGGCTTTACCCACGCACAGGACCGCCTCTGGCAGATGGAGCTCAACCGCCGCGTCACCCATGGCCGCCTCGCCGAACTCTTCGGCGCCGCCGCCCTCGACGTCGATCGCTTCAGCCGCATCGTCGGCTTCCATCGAGCCGCCCAGGCCGAACTGGATGCTCTGGATAAAGCCACGACCGCCTCCCTGCACCACTACTGCCAGGGCGTCAACGCCTATATCCGCAGCCGCAAAGGCCGGCTGGCCGCCGAGTTCAACCTCCTCCGCCGCCAGCCCGAAGAGTGGTCGCCCGTCGACATACTGGGCTTCGGCAAAATGATGGCCTGGACCCTTAGCGTCAACTGGGAAAGTGAACTGGTCCGGCTCCAGCTGGCCGCCAAGCTCGACCCCACCCTCGCCGCCGATCTCGAGCCCGACTATCCAAACACAAACCCCGCAATAATGGAGGGCGTAGGCAGCCAGGAGTCGATGCGGCTCCTCCATACCGCCGGCCTCATCCTCAGCCAATACGAACAGCTGAAAAGCTGGCTGGGAGTCGCCGCACCCGAGTTTGGGCAAGGCAGCAACGCCTGGGCCGTCTCAGCCGAAAAATCCTTCAGCGGACGCCCCATTCTCTGTAACGATCCCCACCTCGTCATGTCAATGCCCGGCACCTGGTACGAGATGCATCTCACCTGCCCGCCCTCCCACGACAACCCCGAATCCGGCCTCCACGTCAGCGGCGCTTCCTTCGCCGGCGCCCCCGGCATCATTATCGGCCACAACCAGCACATCGCCTGGGGCTTGACCAACGCCTTCCCCGACGTCCAGGACCTCTACATCGAACGCCCACACCCCGACAACGACAGCGGCCGTACGCCCCGCTTCGAATTCCAGGGAGAATGGGAAGAAGCCACCGTCATACGCGAAGAGATCCACCTGCGCAACCGCGCCCGCCCCCACGTCGAAGAGGTAGTCGTGACCCGCCACGGCCCTCTCCTCACCGGCATCCTCACTTCCGAAAGCCCCGACGTCGGCTTTCCCGACGAGCCCGTACTCACCGCCGCGCCCCTCGCCCTCCGCTGGATCGGCCACGACCCCGGCACGGTAATGCGCTCCGTGCTCCGCCTCAACCGCGCCCGCAACTGGCACGAATTCGACGCCGCCCTCGCCGACTGGACCGCACCCTCCCAGAACTTCGTCTACGCCGACTGCGAAGACAACATCGCCTACCGCCTCGCCGGCGCCGTCCCCATTCGCCGCAACGGCAACGGCCTCGTCCCCGTTCCCGGCTGGACCGGCGACTACGAGTGGGACGGCTTCATCCCTGATGAGGAGCTGCCCCGCCTTCTCAATCCCCCAGGAGGCTTCGTCGTCACCGCCAACAACAAAATCACCGGCGACGACTACCCCTACGTCCTCACCTTCGAGACCATGCCCGGCTGGCGCGCCCGCCGCATCGAAGAGATGTTGACCGAAAAAGAGCAGCTCACCCTGCGCGACATGGAACAGATCCAGCTTGACGAGACCAGCCTCTACGCCCGCGAGCTGACTCCCCTGCTGACCGGCCACCTCAGCGACGACCCGTACGTGCGCGTCGCCGTCAACATGCTGCAGGACTGGGGCTATCGCATGGACCAGGAAAGCCCCGCCGCCCTCGTCTTCCACTACACTCTGTTGCACCTTCTCGACCTCACCTTCGGCCAAAAACTCGGCCCCACCGCCCCCGGCTTCTTTGGCAAAGGCAGCAGCCCCGTCTTTCTCATCAACGGCTTCCTGCTCCGCGCCCAAACTCGACTCCTCGAACTCTTGAAAAACGAGGAGACTTCCCCTTGGTACGCCGATGCCGCCACGGGCCGCCGCCGCACAAGAGCGGAGCTGATCGAGACCGCCCTCCAGCTCGCCGTCCACCGCCTTCGCCGCGAAGTCAATCCCACACCCCGCAAGTGGGCATGGGGCCGTATGCACCAGATCCGCTATAGCCACGTCCTCGGCGCCGCACCCATTCTCGGCTGGCTCTTCAACCGCGGCCCCTACCCCATCGGTGGCGACGGCACCACCCCCAACCAGACCGGATTCCTGTCCGAAATGCCCCCTGGCCTCGTCCAGGTCCAGGCCGCCTACCGCCAGATCTTCGACATGGGCAACTGGGACGCCGCCCAAAGCGTCACCGCCAGCGGCCAGTCAGGTCACCCCATCAGCCGCAACTACGCCGACCAGATCCCCATGTGGCTGGAGGGCGCCTATCACAATATGCCTTGGAGCCGTCCCGCCGTTGAAAAAATCTCTCGCCGCCGCCTCCTCCTCAAGAGCGGCGGCCCTTGATCGTTCCAACTCCCTCTCCAAGAGCTTCCGCGCAATACGTAACTCACTGCGACCATCTTGAAGAGACCCGTCAATAGCCCCCTGCCAACCACCTCGCTATGATCCTCTCCTCCTACCGCGGCTACCTCTACGCGCTTATCGCCTTTGGAACCTGGGGCATCCTGCCCGTCTATTGGAAACAGCTCCAGGCTCTTCCCATGCTCGAAATCCTCGCCCACCGTATGATCTGGTCCGCCGTGACCATGATCATCGCCCTCGCCCTCCTCAAGGATCTCTCCTGGCTCCCCGCACTTCGCAGCTCGCCCCGAACGCTTCTCCTCGTGTCTACAGCCGCCCTCCTCACCGCCGCCAACTGGATCACCTACCTCTGGGCCGTCGAAACCGGCAATGTCGCCAGGATCAGCCTCGGCTACTTCATCAACCCCCTCTTCAGCGTCCTCCTTGCCCGCCTCTTTCTCGGAGAGCGCCTGCGCCGCGGTCAGCAAATCGCCGTCGCCATCGCCGTCGCCGGCGTCATCTACCTCACCCTCAGCTTCGGCCAGCTCCCCTGGATCGCCCTCTCCCTCGCCGGCACCTTCAGCTTCTACGGCCTCATCAGAAAAAAAGTCGACCTCACCGGCATGCAATTCTTCTGCCTCGAAATGATCCTGCTCTTCGTCCCCGCCCACCGTATGATCTGGTCCGCCGTGACCATGATCATCGCCCTCGCCCTCCTC
>WTGY01000178.1 GCA_011523365.1 Caldilineaceae bacterium | reverse complement strand
CCCCCTCCTAGCTAGCCCCACCTTCGTGCACAATTGGATTGTCTGCGGCCAGCGAAAAGTGCTCACACACCCGCCTTCGATTCACTCCTCCCGGCTTCAGTCCCCAAGCGCGCAAAAGCGCGAGGCTTCTCTCGCGCCCCCGTGCCTCCTTCCTGGACCCGTCGCTGCTGATTCCTGGCGATTGAAACCGGGTCTGCACGCAGTCTGTGAACTGTGCCACCATCACCTGATTTCGCAAAAGAGAGTTGCTTATATGGCCCATATAATCATCCATATATATGTATGTTCTCATATGGATTGCGACACAACTCTTGCTAATTCCTGCCATCGAAATGCACGGCGCCCCTCTGAGCAGTTGTTTTAACGATTCAAGCATGCCGTCCCATTGAAACAAAGCAAACGTGGCACCCCATCTGGGGCGCCACGCCTGTTCTTACCTGGCTAACAGAGCAACGACGCTCGACTCCAACTTGAAGGCGTCACAGGGACCTGTGGCTTTTAGCCGCCCCCGCTGCCTTCACTGCCGCTGCCTTCGCCACCGCTACCATGCTCGCCGCTACCTTCACCGCCGCTGCTGCCGCCTTCACTTGCGCCGACCTCGGCATGGGGCGTCCAGCCGTCGAAGGGCTGAACTGATGCGGGGAGAATCACATTCATGGCCGCGCCGGGCGCCAGATCGGCCGGCGTTGTCGGGCCGAGCTCGATGCCGTTCGACAGGTGGACCTCGATGCGTACCTGAGTCAAGGTCGCGTTGGTGGTGTTCACGACGGTGCCGAAAAAGGCGTTGCTGTGCGCATCGTAGCTCATGATGAGGCGAGCGCCGGCGCGGACCATGTCGAAGGTCTCGTCGAGGGCGAGGGCGTTGCCGCCTTCTTCGCTGCCGGCTGCGCCGCCTTCACTGCCCTCGCCGCCGCTCTCGCTGCCGCCTTCAGCGCCATGCTGCTCGCCACCGGCTTCACTGCCACCCTCGCCGCCGCCTTCGGTGTTGACAGGGCCGGGGCCGCCACAGGCGAAGGTCTCCGGGTGAATCTCCCAGGCGTCGTAGGCTACGCCGACTGCGGTTGGCTCATCGGCGACCCGCAGCTCGACCGTGGTCTGGGCGCCGGGGGCCAGGTCGCCCACGGGCTGCGGTCCGAGTTCGATTACGGTCGTCGTACCCTGCTTGAGGTTCAGCTCGATCTGCACGAAGCAGAGGGTCTGGTCGGTCGTATTCTCGACGATCCCTGAGAATATCTGCGCAGCGGGATCGTAGGACATGGCCGTCCTCACACCGTTGACGACGCCGTCCCAGCTTTCGTCGAGGGCGAGGATCGGGCTGGAGGGGTCTCCGCTCTCGCCACTGCCCTCACCGCCGCCGCCTTCGCCACTGCCTTCTCCCCCACTGCCGTGTTCACCGCTTCCTTCGCCGCCGCCTTCACTGGCGCCGACCTCGGCATGGGGCGTCCAGCCGTCGAAGGACTGTGTTGACGCCGGGAGAACGATATCCATGACTTCACCGGGCGCCAGGTCGGTCGGCGTTGTGGGGCCGAGCTCGATGCCGTTCGACAGGTGGACTTCGATGCGTACCCGGGTCAAGGTCGCGTTCGTGGTGTTCTCGACGGTGCCGACGAAAGCGTTGGCGGCCACATCGTAGCTCATGACGAGGCGAGCGCCGGCGCGCACCATGTCGAAGGTCTCGTCGAGAGCGAGAGCGCCGCCGCCTTCTTCGCTGCCTTCACTACCGCCCTCACCTCCACTCTCACCGCCGCTGCCGTGTTCGCCGCTGCCTTCTCCGCCACCTTCTCCGCCGCTCTCGCTACCTTCACCGGCACCTTCGCTGCCTTCGCCTCGGCTCTCCGTAACGTTGCCTGCACTCTGGTCGGCGCCGCTCTGTCCCCTCCGTGAACAGCCGACGGCTACTATCATCGTGACAGTCAGCACCAGTATCGCCAACGTATGCGCCATTCTCAACTTCGTTCTCTTGCCTCTCATTTTTCACCTCGTTTCGCTATGGTTATTTGAGGGCCTGTCCCTCATACACTGCCCATGATAGAGGAAAAATGTGTCACAAATTTGTCAGTTCGAGGCATATTTCTAATTGATCTGTAAGGAGCCGTGATTGTTCTATCAGGGCTTTCACCAGGGAGTCAGGATGGTGTACGCTAGAGAGGCGGTTAGAAAACAAGAGCAGACCAGGTCTTTGTCAGCAATCAGGCCCACTCGACTTTATACCAACCTGGCTGAATGTAAATGGAACACGGCCAGCGGAGTTTCGGGTCGGGTGCTTCATGGGAACGGGGTGGAGTTGGGTCCAGCGGCTGAGGCGAGCCGGGAACGAGCTCGGAAAGTTTGGGAGAGTTCGATTGGGCTGGAATGGGCGTGAAGAGCTTTGGCAGATGGATGCGGCGCCTCATAAAGACAGCGCATCCGAGCCGGGTCTTTTGAGGGCAGGCGATGCGCGGCACGGTGTTGATCGTTGAAGACGATACGAGGATAGCGAACTGGGTCAAGGTATATTTCGAAAGGGCCGGATTCAGCGCTGAGGTGACGCATGACGGTGAATCCGGCCTGGAACTGGCGCGCAGCCTGCTACCGGACCTGATCATCCTCGATCTGATGCTTCCGCGTCTCGATGGCGTGGAGTTGTGCCGGATTCTGCGGCAGGAGTCGGACGTTCCGCTCATCATGCTGACGGCCAGAGAGGCGCAGGACGATCGGATCATCGGCTTGGAGAGCGGCGCCGACGACTACATCGTCAAGCCTTTCGCACCGGAAGAGGTCATCGCCCGCGCCGACGCGGTACTGCGCCGCGTCAAGGGCAGAGTCCAGCAGATCCTCACGCACAACAACATCACGCTGAACGAGACCACGCGCAGCGTGACGGTGGATGGAGAGCCGGTCCCCCTGAGTCAGGCGCAGATCGATCTGCTCTCGGCATTCATGCGCCATCCAAACCAGGTGCTGACGCGTGACCAGCTGATCGAGCTGGCCTTCGACAACGATTTCGAGGGGTTCGATCGCGCCATTGACAACCAGATCGCGCGCCTGCGGAAGCAGATCAGCCAGGGCCGCAACCGGCCGATTGAGACCGTCTACGGCGCCGGCTACAGGTTTGTAGTCGAGGAGCCGTGATGTCGCTGCGCTGGCGGATCCTGGGTTCGAACGTTGCCGTTATCCTCCTTACGGTGCTGATCGGTGTTGGCGTGGTCTATTACGGCACCGAGTCCAGGCTGGGGGTTTTCGTAGAACGGATTGCCGGCGAGGAGGCGAGCCGGCTGGCACGGAGTCTGAGCCGGGCGTACACGGCAGCCGGCGGTTGGGATACGGTAGACGAATCCCTGTCCGAGGCCGGATACAGCTACGGTGAAGCACCGCACGAGGAGGGGTCCGGAGAAGGCGAAGGAGAGGATGGCGAGCGCTTTCACCAGGATCCGGTGCGGGTCGTTGTCGCCAGCGAAGATGGGCGGGTGGTGAAGGACAACCTGTCCCAGTTGACAGCGGGCGCCAATGTGCCCGATCTGGACGGGTACCGTGAGACGGTGTTCGATCTGGCTACGAACCGCCCCGTCGGCCATGTCTATGTGGACGTAAACGGCAACTTTCTTTCGACGGAGTCGCACGGTTTTCTGAGCACGTTGCTGTATATCATCGCAGTCGGCGGCGTGCTGACGATCGGGGTTGCGATCCTGCTTGCAGCCTGGTTGACAAGGCGGATTACGTCGCCTGTTACGGCGTTGACGGAGGCGACACAGGCGATTGCGCAGGGGGACACGACACGGCTGCCGGTCACGTCTGAGGACGAGTTGGGACGGATGAGTGCCGCTTTCAACCGAATGAGCTCGACCTTGGAGACACAGCGGGCACTGCGCAGGCGGTTGATCAACGATGTTTCGCACGAACTGAATACGCCGTTGAGCGTGATACAACTGGAGGCAACGGGCCTGCGCGATGGGCTGCAGACGCCTGAGGGCGCGTCCGACCACATCATTCAGGAGGTGGAGAGGCTGCGCGGTCTGATCACGGATCTGAACTGGCTGGCGGAGACGGACCATGGCGAGTTGCAGCTCACTCTTGAAGCATGTTCGCTCTACGAGCTGCTCGCCGCGGAGGTGGAGCGCTGGCAACCGCAAGCGCAGGCGCGGCAGGTTGCGTTGTCGCTTGAGGCCGATGCCGACCTTCCGGAGATGACGCTGGACCGGATGCGCATGGGTCAGGCGCTGGGCAACGTTCTGAACAATGCCATCCGTTGCAGCGAGGTGGCCGGGCTCGTCATCGTCAGGGCGGCGTTGGAAGGCGAGGGGGCAGCGACCATTGCGGTGATTGATGAAGGGATCGGCATCGATTCAAAAGATCTGCCTCACGTCTTCGAGCGCTTCTACCGTACTGACCAATCTCACCGTCACGGGATAGGCGGCACAGGTCTGGGACTGGCGATTGCGCGGGCAGTGGCGGAAGCGCATGGGGGTACAGTTGCCATAATTAGCGACGGGCCTGGGCAGGGCGCCGCAGTGACTTTTCGACTCCCCCTGGCCAGGTGAGTGAAGAGCGCCCGCAAGGGCCGTCCCTTTGGGGTAGGGCGCCACAACTTCATCACTGATGTTGCTCTTGGAAGTTACTCTTGCCTTTCTCCTCACTTCGCAACGACTAAGCCTCATTCAGTGCGCAACACCGGACGAGGCGAGCGCAGGTTTTTCTCACTCCTCTCCCCTCTCTCCTCGCATTTGGGCGGTCGGGCCTATTCGGCCCTCCCTTGTGCGGGGGCTCCGCCCCCGCAC
>WTGY01000049.1 GCA_011523365.1 Caldilineaceae bacterium | reverse complement strand
CGGGGGCGGAGCCCCCGCACAAGGGAGGGCCGAATAGGCCCGACCGCCCAAATGCAAGGAGAGAGGGTAGAGATAACTTCGTTCGCCTCGTTCGGCGTTGCGAACTGGCTATGGCTGCGTAGTCACGTTAAAGAACGTAAGTCCCCTATTGATCGTTGGTGTTGGATGCCTGGTCGGCGCGCCAGGCTTCGCTGATGAGGCGGAAGATGTCGGTTTCGGTGACGATGCCGATGGGCAGGAGTTTCCTGCCGCTGGCCTCTGCCGGCTGGACCACAGGAATGCCGCCGATCTTGGTTTCCATCATCTTTTCCACGAGCTGGCCGAGCGCTGCTTCGGGTGCGATTGCAATGACGTCGGCGGTCATCACATCGCGCACGGTCAGCCACTCCTCAGCAAGGCCCGGATTGTAGCGGCTGGCCACGCTGCCGACAGTTTCCGCTTCCAGCACATCGGCGTCGGTGACGATGCCGCACATGTAGCCGTCCTGGTCGATCACAATGATGCGGCGCACATTGTTATCCTCCATCAACCCCGCGGCATCCACGGCCAGGGCGTCGGGATCGATAGTGATCACCGGCGCGCTCATGATTTCGCTTACCAGAATGCGGTGCATTGATGACTCCATTGTGGGGGTACTGGCAATACCGGCCACGAACCAAGGTGCTCTTCAGGAAGAGTGCTCGACGACAAACCGCAATACGTCAGTCGTCGTGAAGATTCCGACGACTTTGCGTTCCACAACCACGGGCAACCCGCCGATCCTGTAATCCAGCATCAGACGGCAGGCGACATCTATCGAACTGTCGGGCGCGACGGTCACCGGGTCGGCGGTCATGGCATCGCTGACAGGCAGCTTTGCCCAGAAGTAGTTGATTTCGAACAGGCTGAGCGTGGTGACGGTGGATGGGGCGGCCTGGCGCAGATCACCGAAGCTGACGATGCCGGTCAGATGGCCGTTGTCATCCACGACCGGCAGCCGGCGGCAGCGATGCTCCGCCATGAGGTCGCGTGCGTCGGCCAGGGAGTCCTCTTTGTGGCAGGTATGCGGATTCGGCGTCATCCAGTGCTGTACCTGGCTGCTATCGGACCCCATTGGCGCCTCCACACCTGGAATTGGCTTTCAAGAGATGGCTTCTCGCCGCTGGATACGGTCCATGGCCGTCCGCATCTCCGACAGCAGCGCCCCGCTGTGGGGGCCGGTCGCGCAGAAGGACAGCGTCCGCTCGGAACCGTTGTCGTCCATCATGTGCGTTCGGCCGCCGGCTGCTTCATGGGCCAGCCGCATCTGGCCGTTGTCCACCGAGGTCTGCCTGTGCGGGTCGCTGTCGAAACGAACCGTAAGGCGGTCGGCGGGCAGCAGGTCGCCGAGGCGGTCAGCCCATTCAATGACGACGACATGGCGCATGGCAGCAGGGTCCGGCGGGTACTCCCAAGCGTCGAAGGACTCCTCTTCGACGACATCAAGAATCTCTTCCATACCCAACCCGTATAACTCGGCGGCAAGGGACTGGCTGTCTTCGGCCAGTCGGTAACTGTCCACGTGGAACAGACGCACATCTTTTGTGGGGGAGGTATATTCGTTGATCAGGGTAAAAGTGGGACTGGTGATGCGCGCCTGCACGCCCAGTCCCCTGGCCAGACCCTGGGTGAAGGTTGTCTTGCCGGCGCCGAGGTCGCCAACGAGACCGATCAGGGCGCCGGTGGTTGGCGGCGGCTCGCCGTTGCCCGACCGTTGCGGAAAACGGATTGCCCGCCCCAGCAGATTGCCGAGATTATGCGTTTCCAGGGGAGAGGAGGATAGGACCGGGAAGCGGAAGTGATCGTTCACCCAATTGATCTCTGACAAGTCCGCCGCCCGTCACGGGACTGGGATGTCCGGCGGCCCGAAGTTGAGGGGCCTATCGGAATCGAAACCCTCACCTCTGCGATTGTACCCCCCACGTTGCCGCGAAGCCAAATGCAGGAATTATTGCGTTCCTGTTACAATAAGGATTGGTAGTTCGTGTAAAGCCCACGGATTCGGACACCAACAGCCAGTTTCGGATACCAACGACCAGTCACCAGCCCGCTGCATTCATGCTGTCAGGATCTCCATTACGCCGCCTCCTCGTCGCCGGCCTCATCATAGCGTTACTCGGTATAATCTTCGACGTAATCGTCCCGCGGGTGACGCCCTGGCTGACGCTTATTCCCCAGAATGTTGATGGTGACGGCCGGCAGGGCGATATAAGACTCACCGGGTCTCCCACCTTACAGACACTGTCGATTGACGGTCAGGTTGTGTTGGAACGCTCCGGTTCCCATTTCGGCAGACCCCGGATCAGTCCTGACGGCACGCTGATGGCGATAACGGTGGTGCCGACGGGGACAGAGACGGTCGGCCTGGCGGAGATTTATGTGATCGAGCGGGCGACGGGGCGCGTGCGCGAGCGCATTCCCGGCCACAACCCGCGCTGGCAGACGGGGCGCAGCAACCGTTTGCGGTTCGATCAGCTGGAGGCCAACGGGATTCGTTCCGCCCTATACGACGCCAGCGACAGATCGATCATACGCGAGGACAGCCTGCAGCCGGACGACAACCCGGCTGATCTGGAGGCGGCAGAGTTGGAGGCGGCGACGCTGACCTACCCGGCGACGATCCGGGTGGCCCACCATCCGGAGAACAACTGCCGCAGCGTTCCGGACTGGCAGGTGGACGTGATCCCTTTCGAGGAGTATGTGGCCCGTTCCGTTCCGGCGGAGGTTCCCATCTCCTGGTCGCCGGAGGCGCTGGCTGCCCAGGCCATCGCAACGCGCACGTATGCCTGGTACCAGATCCGGCGCAACCGGCGCTACTATGACGTGACCGACTGGGCCAATTTCCAGATGATGTGCAACAACCGCTTCGCTTCGACGGACGCGGCGGTCAGCAGGACGGCGGGCCAGTACCTGGCCTACTCGGGGGACAGCACGAGGGCGCCGATCATCGCCATGTACAGCGCCAAGAACAGCCATCCGACGCTGACAAACACGGCGGTTGCGTATCTGAAGGCGGTGGCGGACGAGACGGGTCTCGGTGAAAAACGCTGGGGCCACGGTTACGGGCTGAGCCAGTGGGGCGCGGCGCGGCGGGGCAATGCCGGCCAGACCTATCGCCAGATTCTCGGCCATTACTACACGGACGTCACGTTACAGAATGCCAGCCAGCCGACGCAGGCGATCGGCGGGATTATCGGCCTATCGCTGAAAGGCCATTTCCCGAGCGGCGGTCTGCGCTGGGGGGCGCTGGTGCCGGCGGCGCCTCTGTCGGGCACAGTCGACCTCGACCCGGGCCCGGACGCGCTGCCACTCCGCGGTGTCTGGCTGCGCAACTCCGACATTACAAGCGGCAGTACCATCACGGCTTCGCTGACGCTCAGCAACGAGCTGCAGGAGCAGAAGGTGCTGCAGGTGGACTGGGACCCGCCTTCTTCGCCGACATTTGAGGCGCCATCAGCGGTGGAGGTGCAGCGGGCCACGCTTACGCTCGCCGTCCCGGAAACGGGCGCGCTCATCGGCCTCAGCAACAACTGGACGTGGCAGGGGGAAGACCTCTACAAGACCACCGGGGAGGCAGTCGACGATACCGAGGCCGACGGCAACCGGGCAATGGAAGCGCGCGCAGACGACCACGAACTGGGCTGGTGGTACGGCCCATACGCAACCGGCATTCCGCACGACGCCACCTATCGCGTCCTTTTCCGGATGCGGCGCGGTGAACCTGACGACGACGATGACGACAACGTGCTGCCGGACCAGCCGATCGCCCATCTGGATGTGACCGACAAGGGCGGAACCGTGATCCTGGGCTTGCGCGACATTTGGGCGAGCGATTTCACGGACGCGGATGAATACGTCGAGATCCCGGTTGATTTTCATCCGTTCAACCCGATTGAAGGGATCGAGTTCCGCGTGAAGTGGTTCGGAGACGTGGACCTGGCCCTGGACCGGGTACAGTTGTGGCAGCTGCAGAACATATCGTCGAAGAGGAAGATCGATTGGGCGCTTCCCAACAGCGGCGTATCGACTGTTTCGGCGATCGCGTTCGACAGCGCCAGAAATGCCAGCCCGGTCGTCACCAAGCAGATCGAGTTTGGCAGCGAACAGCCGCCCGTGTTCGGCGATATAGAGCACGTGCAGGGCTGGTGGACAAGACTGCCGGTCCTGATATCGGTGCCTGTGCAGGACTTTAACAGCGGGTTGGACTCAACCAGCGGACGGTTGCTGCTGGGCAACGAGGAGAAGCCGGCCGTTTTCAGCCTGCCCAACGATCCCCTGGCCGCGCAGAAGCTGTCAGCGTCGCTGGCCGACCTTGCCGACGGCACCTATACTGTGCGCTTTCGGGCCAAAGATCGATCGGGGTTGCAGGGGGAAAGCAGTGCCGGCGAGTTGCGCATCGACCGGACGGCGCCGACTGTTGAGGCCCAAGCCGTGCAGTTGACAACGGACACCTCGAACGAAGGGGACGGCGACAGCACCGCCGGACAGCAGGACTCTTCGGCTACGCCCTCGGTGAGTGTGCGCGGGCTGTTCAGCGGGACTGTCCAGGTCACCCTGGCGGCCGAAGACGCCACCAGCGGCGTCTGGGGAGTCGCCTATGTCCTCAACGACGGGCCGGTCGTACTGTACAGCGAGCCGTTCACTATCGCGGAGGACGGCGTTCACAATGTGCGCTACTGGGCCAAGGACAATGCCGGCAACTATTCGAGCAGCCAGCGGCTGCGCGTCTGGGTACGCAGCGGCAGTTCAGCGGACGGCAGTTCAGCGGACGGCGGTTCAACGAGCGGCAGTGCATCCGGCGACGGTTCGCTCAGCAGCAGTGCACCCAGCGACAGTGCAAGCGCCGGCCCCTATTTGTATTACGCGTTCGTTCCGGGACTGAGGCAGGACGAATAGGGTGCGTGCCTCCCGCTTCCTCTGCGGTCGGCGCCGGCGTTTCAGATATCAGTGGCTACAATCCATTGCAGGAGCTGATCACCGTGCTCCTTGACCAGGGCGGTGGCCCGTTCCGGGTCGGCGGCTTCGGCGCGTATTTCGAAGAGGGGTTGTTCGGGGTTGGGGCCGATGTGGACCCACTCGGCTGCCCCGAAGTGGATCTTGAGGCCGTCGACCGTGACGACGTCATCCCCCTGGTAGCTCTGATTCAGGAGACGCATGACCGTTCCTTTGGCTTCCCACGGGCAATCGACGCGGTGGTGGGCCATAAAGAAATGGGGCAGGCCGGCCACGATTTCACTGACCGCTGTCTGACGCAGGCCAAGGTATTCGAGCAGGCGCACGGTCGCGAGCAGCCCGTCGGAAACCGGCTGCAGATCGGGGAAGATGAAGTGGCCGGCCCCATCGGTGGCGAAGAGCACATCGTCGCCCGCGGCCCGCATGAGGTCGCGCAGATCGTTCTGTGTAGAAACGATGTGACCGCCGTAGCGGTCCACGACGGTCTCGAAGGCCCGCGGCAACACGGCGGGCAGGGCGACCGTGGCGCCGGGATTGGCGTACATGGCCAGCTCCAGCAGGAGTAGCGCCGCGGTCAGATCGTCGAGCACGACCCCTTTCTCATCGATAAGGAAGACCCTTTCGCCGTCCACGTCGAGTTTTACGCCGACACCGGCGGTGAGGACGCCCATGATTTTGGCCATGTGCTGAAGTTGATGGCGGAACTGATCGCGCAGCGCACCCATCATCGGCCCATTCAGGGGCAGATAGTCGACTTCGAGGAGATTGAGAATGGTGGACAGCGTATCGCCGCAGAGGCCGTGGGAGGTGTCGACGACGATCTGAGGTTGGACGTGGGGGGCGGTGGCGCGGATGCGGTCCTGGTCGACAGAGGCGAGAAAGCTCTCGATATAGCCTTCGGTGGGGTCGGCAGGGTAGTCGATCTGACCGACTTCATCGAGAAAGGCGCGGCGGAAATCTTCGCGGGAGAAGCTGCGTTCGACGGAGCGTTCGGAGGCCCGGCTCTGATCGAGGCCCTGGCCGTTCATGAAACGGATGTCGACGACGCGCTGGTCGAGGGGGCTGAGGCGGACGTGCACGCCGGCGGCGGCTGCGGCGTGCGTGCGGATGAAATGGCGGGCGACGGGTACAGGCACCTCGCCGAGATCCCAGACATCGACGCCGGCGCTGGACAGGCCGCTCATGAGGGCGCGTATGAGCATGCGGGAGCTGCGGTGTGAGTCGCGGTTGATGACGACGTAGCTGCCGCGCGGGAGGTTGGCGCCGAGGCTGCTGCCGAGCTTGGCGGCGAATTCGGGCGTGATGTCAACGTTGACAACGCCGCTGACGCCGGCGCCGCCGAAGAGAGAACGGCGGCCGCGACTGCCCCAGATGATGCTCTCGCGCACGACTGCGCCCGGCTCGATGCGCTTGTTCGGCCACAGTTTCACGTCGGGATGGACGACACAGTTCTCGTCGAGCACACAGTTGTCGCCGATGACGACGTCCTCATAGGCGATGGTGCCGCTTTTGAGACTGCACTGGCGGCAGACGATCGCGCCCAACAGCTCGCAGGTCTCGCCTATGTAGGTGTTGCGCCAGACGACGCAGTTTTCCAAACGGCTGTAGCGGTCGACGATAGTGTAGTCGCGGACCACGCACGGCCCCTGGATGGTCACGCCCTCCTTGACTTTGACTGCGTTGCCGAGATAGACCGGCCCGACAATGCGTGCGTCGGCGGCAATCTCGACATCGGCGCCCAGGATCAGGTCGCCGCGCGGGCGCGTGCCCTCGAGCAGGGGCGCAGCTCCTCCGCCGGCGGCAGGTGCGGACGCGGGGAAAGAGGCGGCCGGCACTGTTTCACCCATGGGCTGGGGCAGCCAGACTTTACCGCTGATAAGGTCGGCGCTGGCGCGCATGTATTCGCCGATGGTGCCGACGTCACACCAGTAGCCCTCGGCCACATAGGCCTGCAGCCGCTCTCCGCCTTGCAGGAGAGCGGGGAAGAGCTCGGAGGAAAAGTCGTAGGCGGCACCGTCGGGGATGAAGTCCAATACGGTCGGTTCGAGCACGTAGATGCCGGTGTTCACCCGGTCCGAGCGGACGGCGCTCCAGTCCGGTTTTTCGAGAAACTGGGTAATGCGGCCGTTTTCGTCGCTGACGACTGTGCCGTATTCGAGAGGGTTGGGAACGGGATAGACGGCGATGGTGGCGAGAGCGCCGATGGTGAGATGGTGTTGGACGGCGGCCTGGAGGTTGAAGTCGGTGAGGGCGTCGCCGCTGATGACGAGGAAGGTGTCGTTGAGATGGGCGGCGGCGTTCTTGACACCGCCGGCGGTGCCGAGAGGCATCTCCTCGACGACATAGGTGATATCGAGACCGAGGGTGCTGCCGTCACCGTAGAAGTCCTGGATGACGGAGGGCAGATACTGGAGGGTGATGACGATCTCGGTAATGCCGTGGTATTTGAGCAGCTCAAGAATATGACCGAGGACCGGCTTGTCGACAAGCGGGACCATCGGCTTGGGGCGCCCAATCGTCAGGGGACGCAGGCGGGAGCCTTCACCTCCGGCCATGACTACGGCTTTCATAGTCTGTGTCCAGTGACTGTTGGTCAGTGGTCAGTGGCTCGTGGGCTTCGCTGGCCACTGGTAAAGGGTAGCCGGCCGCTGCCGTTATATGGGCGGCCAGGGATAGTTTCGCTGGTGAACGGGCGGCGATGGGTAGTGGCGGGAAGAGAGCAGCTCGCGGATGCGGCGGCGCAGGGCGTCCAGTTCGGGAGTGCTGAGAAGCAGGCCGAGCGTGCTGTGCACGGGGCCGGTGTCGACGAGATGCTGAAGCGACGCCAGGTCGGCGAGCAGGCCTTCCTCGATGGTTTCGCCGGCAAACTCCCAGATAACGGTGCGCAGCTTGTATTGATGATGGAAGCAGATGCCGTGGTCGATGGCCCACATATGCGCGCGCGCCGGTTTCCCCCACCCGCCTACGACAGAAAACCGGCGGTGATGTCCATAGAGGCAGTGGCCGGCCTTGCGGTCGGCGTTGTTGATGAGGTAGTCGAAGAGTGTGAGGCGGCGCAAGGCAGGGGCATAGCGGGCGTCCTCGCGCATATTGAAGTAGTGTATGTCGGGATCACACTCGATGAAGAACTGGATGCTGCCGGGCCCGCGCGGTCCGTCGCGGAGGACGGTGGGCGGTACGAGGCGCCAACCGAGGGCTTCGCTGACGACAAAGGCGGCGGTTTCGCGCTGGCAGAGGGTGCCGGTCGGGAAATCCCAGAGCGGATTTTCGCCGCGGCGCGGTTTGTAGACGGCCGGGATCTCATGCTGGTGGTGGTGCACGGTTGCCAGGAAGGCGTAGTTGGAGCTGTAGGGCAGCAGTCCTTTTTCTTCGATTCTGCCTTCTGCCAGCGCGTTCAATATCTCTCTGTCCGCGGTCGCGGCCGGGCCGCCATCGACGTCGCGGCTGTTGTCATGACTGTGCACACGCTGTTCGACCGTCTTGTCGTTGTCCATTGTGGCGGCAGACTGAATGCTACCGGTATTACAGTTGGTGCCGGCGCACTGTGCGGCGCGGCAGGGCGTGCGGCAAAGTTACAGTGCAGATCGGTTACAGTGCAGATCGGTTACAGTGCAAGTTAAACGGCGCAGGTCAAATAGACAGCGGAAATGCGTGGCCGTTGGTGCGCGGGCAGAAGTGCCCTTCCGGCTCGATGACGCGCCCACACAGGGGGCAGTCCGGGCGGCCGGCGGCCACGACCTGCAGGGCATGTTCGCTCAAGGAGCGCATCTGTGCGCGCGTTGCATAGAAGCGGGCCTTGGGATCGTCGCCGTGGTCTTCGACCGATTCGGGACTGGGCGGCCCGGGCGGCGGGTCCGGCTCGCCTGCGGCGGGGTCGGGTACGGCCTGTGCGATCAGAACCATGAGATCCTGCCGTTCATCGTAACCCAGCCCGAGCTGTCCAACGCGAAAGGCCGGCTCGAGCGGTTCGCGCAGACTGGGGACGGCGGCCTCTTCCTCGACGGCCGGCAGGTCGGTGCGTTCCTTTTCGAGCTCCTCCAGCAGTTGCAGGATGGAGGTTGCGAGGGCGGCCACCTGCTCCTTCTCCATGATGAGGGTGGCCATGTCGGCGCCCTGGCGGGCCTGCAGAAAGAAGGTACGCTTACCGGGGCGTCCGACGGCGTCGGCGACGATAGCGCTAACTGGATTAAAGTCGAAGGTAAACTGTGATTCCATATGCCGGTGGCCGGTGATCGGTAACGGGTGCAGTGGCTGGCGTCTGTGGCATGTGCCAGCAGGATGCCTGTAGGCCCATGGTGCAGCTGAAGGGACCCGTTCGCGTCAGATTGGACTCAGTCTTCTCTTTCTAACTTTATCACAGGGAAACCGCCGCTGTCATTCATGGCCAGGATGCTTGGTCCAAAACGATGGAAGGCGACGAGGCTGATCGATGCGGTGCTGATCTGGATGCGCTGGAAGAGGTCGAGCGGCGTGCCGAGATAGTAGGCCATGCTGGTGCGCAGGACGTCGCCGTGGGCGAAGACGGCGATGACCTCGCCCGGGTGCTGTGTGCGGATGCGCTCCAAGGTTGTGATGACACGGTTCTGCACCTCTCGCAACGTTTCGCCGCCAGGGAAACGGAAACCGCCCGGGAAGACCTGGACCAGTCTCCATTCCGGCCGCTTGCCCAGCTCCTTCAACTCGCCGCCGCGCCATTCGCCGTAATCGACCTCCAGGATGCCCGGCTCGACCGAGACGGGCAGGTCCAGTGCGGCGGCCAGGGGTTGGGCCGTCTGCAGGCAGCGCAGGAGCGGGCTGGAGTAGACGGCGGTGATGGGCTGGTCCTTGAGACGCTCGGCAACCTGTTGGGCCTGCTCCTTTCCCTTTTCGTTCAGAGGGACGCCGGGTGTGCGGCCGGCCAGCGCGCCGCGTTCGGTCCATGCGTTTTCGCCGTGGCGAATCAGGAAGAGATAGGTAGGGCGCGGGGGTTTTTCCTTTTCGTGATCGTCGCCGGCCTGGCTTTCGCCTTCGTCATTCGCTGCGTCTGGCTCCTCGGTTGTAGGTTTTTGTTCTTCGATCAATCCTGTTCCTCTTCGCAGGGCGCGGTTTGCCGGTTGTGCGGGTTGGTTGCGTTTTCATTGTAACCGTGATCCGGCGCTGTGTAAATGCGGGATGAAGAGTGAGGATGGCGGGTAAGGCAGAACGCGTCGTTTCAGAGGGGTAATAGGGCGGACAACGGCGATTAGGGTAATGTCAAGTGGCCTGTCTCCATCTACAATTCACCGATGGTCATAAACCGGTGACATCGGCGGGGGCCGACCCAAGGCGGGCGTCGGAGCGACCACCCAGCGGGGACTATCCACGGAGGGTACACGAATCTGTGAATGGATCAAAGACGTGAGTGAATTTGGGCAGTTGGCGTGTATGAAGCAGCGGACTGCCGCCTACGCCAGATTGGAATGCTATGGACTCTCAGCCAATAGCCGCTTCAACGGCCAGAACGCTCTCCCGCCGTCGCCAACCAGCCTGTTGATCAGACTCTCCGTTCCGCTCTTCGTACCAGGATTGCGGTGCAGAATCTCCAATACCTCGATCCACTGATTGTCCGACTCCCAAAGCCACATTACTCGTTGGTTTTTGCCGCGAACGCCCCCGTCATGCAGATACAGCCGGGCAATCTCAAGGGTATCCTCTGGCGCCGCTTGCGCCAGTTGAGGGCTCGCCTTGACGAGTCCAATATCCCACGCCAAGATTCCGTTTGCCCTTTCAAGGGTCTCCTTCACTCGCCGCGCAAGCCAGCTAGGCTCGAAAATTCTTTTGTCCAGGTTGATCCATTGACCGAATTCCATGTACACTTCCCGCTTTTCATCATTCTGTAGCAGCCGGTCCCAGAGTTCCCTCAACCGACTCTTGACCTCCCGGCTGAATTCAAAGGTTTCTTCGGCTTTATCTAGAGAAATGAATGAGCGCCCAATAAAATTTACAAAGTGGGCATGTTGTTTCGGGCCGTCGTTCTTCCAGAACGCCTTAAACAACTGATGATTGAACCCGAACTCTTCGTAGTGCATGAAGGCAAGCGCAAGATGCTGCGCAATTCCTTCATCGGGATTCTTGAAATGTCTCTGCTGACGAGGAAAATCGTTCTCTCTTAGGTCCAGCGCCCGTTGATACAGATTCTGGAATACCGGATCGAGAAACATTTCTTCGTAAAGACTCCTTGCAAGATAGCCCTCCCACGCCGATGTGTAGAGATGCCTCTGGGCTGGCTCTTGAGGGAAGATTCGCGGCAGAAGATTTCGAATCCAAGCTCTGTCTCGGAAATAGAAACTCGGTAGGTAATGTCCGTACATAAACATAAGCGCGCGTGTGTTTTCTTTCCGCAACACGTTCTCGTACAACGCCTTGGCATCATCAGAAATCTGTTCTTCAACGTCTTCTTTGAATTTTCTGCTATCCTGAAAGACAAACTGCACAAATGCATGGAAAGCCCTTCCGCGCACGGAGTTGATGGCCATAGTGAAAGGATCGATGACACTGTAGTTCGTTTCGCTGGCCGAACCAATGAGGGACGGCGCGGTTTCGACCTGTTCGTCTGCCGGTGACGGATCGGGGTATGACAGCAGACAGCCTGTAATCTCCAGTATGCGGTCGCGATGTTTGCCAAATTCGACCGGCGTCAAACCATCCTGTTCAGTGAGCAACTCGCGCAGAACATCGGCCATTGCCGAGTGAACCGCGTCCCAGTTGGCAAGCCAGGAAGAAGCGTACAGGCCGGTAAGCTCCCGTGGTCCTATCTCAAACCGGTCTCTCTCGCCAGAGTTCGTTATCGTAGTGAACAGTTCGATCACGCCGCCCCAGTCGACCTCTGACGCGTCCGCTCGATCCTTCTCTATCGCTTCCTGGATCCCCATCAGATATGAATAGGTGTAATGTTGATCAAGTACACCGCGCTCGACGAAGAGGCCGGCGCTCTCGACATACTCGGACAGCCGTTCAGGGATGTCGTCTTTAAGGAGATCGCCCATGCCCTGGGCATTCAAGGGATTGTGAAAGTCAGCTTGACTGTTTTGCGCGTGAAGATCCGCTGGCGTCCACTCCTGGCGGAGTTTCCCGGCTATCTCGACGACGGACAGACGCCCGAATTCTTCTTTTTGAATTGGGCCACGCGGCGATATGAATCCGCCTTCCATCTCAATGATGCTTGGTTGCGGCTTATAATCCGGATCAAGATGAAAGCCCGCTTCGTCCACCCTTTTTTTCAGCGCAGGGTTCTCGTTGAGATAAGGCATAATCATGGAGAGTATGTGTGATCCCTTGTGTATCCTGTATTCGTGTGGCTGGCTGAATTTCCGAATAACCCGCTGCACGTATTCCTGCTTGTCATTGTCAGACAACACAGGAAACCCCTTTTGCAAAGCCTTCTCATATTCAGCGCCCGAGGTGATTTCACGATAATTCTCAACTTCAAACAGTCGAAACAAGACGCCTTTTAGTTCTTCCTTGAAAACTTCCGGGCAAAGGCTCAGAACAAACAACCGGTACCGCCGCATCACGCGGCTTTCCGGCAGAGAGGCCAGATGTTCCTTGTAGGTCCTTCTGACATCGTCTGATTCGGCGCACCGCTCCCCGATCAGACGAATCGCCAGCGTCTTGGCGGCGGCCGCCAGTTCGTGCACATCTGCCTCCCACTCCCATGCTTCCGACTGGCGCAGTTCCAAAGTAAAGAAATCCACCTCTGCAAGTAGAAACAGATCGGACGCGGCTATGATCTCAGCCAATTTACTTGTCGTCAGGACCAGCGCGTGCTCCGCGTACTCGGCGCCCACGGCAGCCAACTGTTCGAATAGCTTCATGCGAGCGAGATCCGCCAAATAGAAGGGACTGTCGCGATAGGTGGCCACATGGCCCGTCTCCTCCCCAGGACGCACGGCCAGCACGGCCTCTGCAAGGAGGAGGAAGCTTTCAAAGTCGTTGGCGTCGGCAAGGGTTCTGAGCATCTCCTCATATGCGAAACCCGAAAGGTTGTATACTCCATCAAGCAGTGGTACCCACTTCTCGGTCCTGATCTTGTCAATCATTCGCGCCAACTGATCTGCAGGCAGGGCGCCGCAAATCCGCGAGAAGGCGTACACAACCTCCTGGCTCCGCGTATCCGAGGATATCGGTATCGCAAGCATGATATCCACAACCTGCGCCGGACATTTTTCCGCCATGCGCGAGAGGTAGCCAATCTCCGGCGCTCTGAACCCATCGTGGGACGTCTCTTCTTCCTCAAGGACATTCAGAAATCCGTTCCGCCACAGCCAGTCCAGCCAGCGTTCATCGGCCTTGTGGAAGAAATAACGCCGCGCATCCAGGTTCATCTGAAGAAGCTCCTGAAGGCGCTCTTTTTTCAATGCTGGTGGGGCACTTGTAGTCATAGCTTACTCCCCAAGCTATTCTGCACCTTACTGAGGCGGCCCGCTGCTCAAAATCACGTCAAACTCTCTATGGATATCAAGTTGCCGAGTCAATGCTCGTCCCATAGACCTCTCAAAGTCAGCCAGTATCTGATCAAAGTCAGAAACTGTGATCGAAATACGACTGTGATGAGCCACATCACATAAGTGACTGTAAACTCTCCCTACATCCTCCATGAGTCCAGAGTCTACAGACGCAGCACCGTACCTCTCAAATGCTTCTCTCATACCATCGGGTATGTGTGCCGATCCGATTCCAGGTCCAGGGCGAGATCTCAGTATAGGAGTCAGGATTTCTCGCAGGGAGTGCGCGGCTTGAGAGATCGAGTCAGGATTGTTCCGGCATTCTGCTCTAGCAGAAATCGCTCCGCGAAACATATCAGATGGTCTCACATGCAGATTATAGGGTTGGTACAGTTCATCCAGACGCCTGCAAAGATCCTCCTGTTCAGCAGTCAAACGGACTGGCGATAGCGTGGGGTCGCTTATCGGAGTCTGTTGTTTGATGAACCCGTGTAAGTCATTGTAAATTCCCTCTATCGTTATTCCATGATGCTGTTGCAAGTGGTCCAGAGTGGGTCTCTTGAGTTCTTTAGAGATGTTGATGTGTTCATCCGGTTCCAAATATCCCTTTTTCGTTTGAACGAATACGCTCTTCTGAGCGATGACGCGATGCCTCGGACTCCATGGCTTCCTGATCCTTGTGGTCCCGTCATCAATTTGTCTTGGCAACAGTATAATCCTGCCGTCCCTATCATTAGGCGCGCCACAGGCGAAGAAAAGGGCTACATGATAGTCCTCAGTAAAATCAATCAGGTTGGTCTTGCCGCCGAAGTGTTGGAGAAAGGCAAGGATTTCAAATTCATCTGTTTGGCCAGTGTATTTCTTGGCATCCTTCAACATTTCTTCATGTACAGCCTCAAGGTCGACATCTTCTCCTTGAATTGAACTGTGTTGGCGGTAGAGCCCCGAGGACACTTTATCGTAGTGCTCCGGTTCACCTCGATAAATGTAATCGCCGCGTGCCGCAACTCTCGCAATCTCACTGATTTTCTCCAACACCTCTTCTAATTTGTCGTTCTGTGTTGTAGAGTGCTCCTGTGGGCTCATGTAGTTCCTTCCATGGCCGCTGTCTCATCCTCCGTCAGCCCATACAGACTACAGGCCAACCGATCAAGCTCTACTTCAGAGCTCTTGGTGTTGAGTGTATCCCATACAAAGGGTAATGATGTCTTAACCGTGATTCCAGTGATCAAGGGATAGCCGTCATGAGGTAACAGGTACTTTTGCCGTCATTAGAGATGCGCCTGCCCGGCCAGCGGACAATCAGGGATTGACCCTGGCGATGGGCAGAATGTGTAAGTGCTACTGTTCCCATTGAGGGCTTAGCGGCTTGTAATCCAATTCACAAAGGGTTGTGCCACTGGAGCCCGGGAAACCGACTGAAATGCGGTTGTAGTATTAGGCGATGTCGTCTGTTGACAACGACAGGTCGCAAAACTGGCGGTAGTACTTCACGAAGCAGACTAGGCCCATGCTTTGGAGAGCGTCTTGTTGTTGTTTGTCGGTCATGGTTTAAGGCAGTCTCTTTCGGTTCGGTTTGATTTGTCTTGATCGGCGGGAGAGAGGGCAGCCGGTGTGGTTTGTGGCGCGGTTTGGGGTGTGGAGGCAAACGGTTTAGTCCATCACGGGACGCGGCGGTTTTGTTGTGGTAGGGATTTGTCAATAGTGTGCTGCTTCCAGCATCAATACTCCCAGCATGATCACTACAAAGATCGCGAGGATCAGCAGGGTTATGGCGCGGGATTGATTGGGTTGAGGTCTGTGTAGCGTGGGCGGGATTAGGTCGGAAGGCTTGGCGGGAGCAGGTTCGCCGAAGCGACGATAGAATTTGTAAGGGCCGCGAATTGGCGTCATTATGGTGGTGCAGAAACACCAAGTTAGCAACAACACTACTGGATAACCGAAAGGGACTTCGGGCGGCCTGCCCATGGACTCTGGCAAGTCGGGGACTGTTAGGTATCCGATAGTGGTGCCGATGATGCCGAGGCCGATGTTGGTCAGAATTGAAAGGATGATCGGCAGGTGTCGTTTCATGCCATTTGTTAGCACGACACTAAAGCGTAACGGGTCGATTGGATTCACGATAGCAATACTCGGAGTATAGAACGTCGCGGGCCGGGCAGTCAAGAAGTGGTGTGAGTCTGATCGGAATGGAGCGAGCCATCACGGGACGTGGCGGCTTTTGTGTTGTTGGGGCGAGTGGAGCTGTCAATCAAGTGGTGGATGCGGATGGGGCGGGTCAAGAGTTGTCGCCGATCAGGTCGTCCGAGAACAGCTCGAGTCATTCTACCGTGAGATGGAGGCCGACGGGTTTGCCACTGCGAACCGTTTGAAGCATGGCAGGATGCCTTCTGAGGTGGTTCAGTACTCGTCGTTCGTGGGGTGGTGGGGGTGTCAAGTGGTGGGACAATGCAAGTTGAACCGTCGTGGAATGTGTCGGCTATTATGGTTGGGGCACGCCATAAGAATCAAATCAGGTTTGCATCTGCGCTATATCCGGCGGCTTGCAACTCCCTAATGAGTCTTAGTTTCCAGTCGTTATCTTCCAAAGAGACATAAACTACTCCACTATAATCAGACGGAATTTCTATACCTCTCTTAAGGAGAGCACAGACTCTGTCTTGGCCCAGGTAGGCAGATACGAAACCCAATTCGAAAATCACATTTTGTCTTGCACGTGGCCTAAGCGTATCCTCTGTGCCTTGTCTTCTCCCCTCATCATCTGGCGTCAACAGGACTACGGCAAAGCCAACTTTGCTTGCTTCTTGTACAAATTTGTCAATCAAAGTGCGACCTTTACTCGGTTGTTCCTCCAGTATAATTACCTCCAAGCCCTGCCTTTCTATCAATCTAGCTACTTCCTGTTTGGATTCATTATCCTGGCCATGAACAAGCAGTATGCTGTTTGAACTGTTAGATGATGTCAAGAGAGAAGTAGGAGGTATAGTTGGCTCGTCATTAGTGAGTAAAGGTGTTTCGGTCTCCTCGATACGATCATGCCCTTTCACAGCGACAACTGCTATACACTTAGACGGATTACGCGTATCCTCATATTCTATGAATCCTTGATCATTCAAATGCTTGAGCAAGAAAAAAACTTCCAACCACCCTACTGATTCTGACACGACAAGTGCCATCTCGCCATATTTTCCTACATTGATTTGATCTCCTATATTCTCTGTTTTGTTCACAAGGAACCGTAACAACCTATAGTCGCGTTCGGATCTTGATAGGGAGGGGGTAGAGTTAGAATACGCTATGGAGTCTAGGATTCCTGAAGTCACGACAGGGCTTTTTGTGCCTCGTTTCCTCTCATCGTATAGCCAAGTAGTCAGTTTCGCCTTTTGTTTGTCCGTTAGCCTGCCGTGATGAATCATTGCAAACGCTTCAGGCGTTAATCTGTACAGTCCACCTGCTCTAGGCGAATCAATTAGATCCTCTTCCAAAATAGTAAATTCACTTTTCACCCATGGCGAGTGGAGAGTTGCCTTATGATTCTCGCCCCAAATCGGGCAGTTAATCTCAATGCTCATACTTTGTCTTTTGTCGATGAAGCTTCAATTGTATTTTGCTTTAGCATAGCGCAAGCGAACATAAGTGTCAAGAATTGGTCTAAATTGGGCAGGGCATACGCATCTAATTCTGTAGACCAATTCCGTTGAAATCGTGGTCAGAACAGAGCGCGAATAAGTGGAAATCGTCTTCCGATTGCTGAATCGCGAGCAGAAGTCGCCGCGGTCCAGGCCCTCAGTCGTCGAATTCGTTCAGATTTCCCGTCTACGTGCCACCATTCGTACACTTCTCTAAGTCTGATCCCGATCTGGAGGGGAATTCGGAAGCATATCGATGCTCTGACCCAATTTAGATGCAATCGCCTTGGGCGGGATGCACTATAGATTTGGGGCGAAAAGGGTTAGGTGGGGAATGCGCGGCGGCAGTGGGGGACATTGTGGTCCGGCTCTTAGCGGGGCACAAGGCCGGCGCCTACGGGGAATTGGTGGGACTGGCGGGACGTGGTCTGGCTGGACACTTTCGATTAGGCACCCGCCACCAATGTCGACACCAGGTCGATAAGGCATGTTGTAGGAGAGGGGGCGTTGCGGGGGCGGAGCCCCCGCACAAGGGAGGGCCGAATAGGCCCGACCGCCCAAAAGCGAGGAGAGAGTGGAGAGGAGAGAGGAGAGAGGAGAGAGAAACACCGTTTGGTCTGCCGGGGATTGGATAGGGGAGGCGACCGTGGCTTGGTTGCTTCCAGGGGTATACGAGAGCACACCCCCATTTTGGTATGCACTCAGTTTTGGGGGAGCTGACGAAGCTATCGCACCCCCGTTGTTCATGATTTGGGGGCCGTGCTACAATTGGGGTTCCTGGCAGAAACAGGAGGGACGTACGTGCCGCGGCAGGGTAGTTTTTCGGGTGGACAGGATGGGAAGTGTGATGAGCAAGGTGTGGGGCGCGCGGGGGGTTGTTTCTCTGTGCACGCTGCTGGCGGTTGCGGTGGTTCTGTGGCTGGGGACGGCGACGACGAGGGCGCAGGGGCCGCCTCCGGCTCCTGGCGACAGTGAGGTGGGCGCGGCCCATCTTTCGCCTGACGGTTGCAGCGAGCTGATCATCAACGGCGGCTTTGAGGCGACCGACCTGCATTGGGGCCTGGCGGGTTCGGCGCTGCCGCCGAGCTACTCGACGGCACGATCGCATGCGGGTGAGCGCTCGCTGCGGCTGGGGATCGTGGACAGCGCCAACCTGGAGGCCAGCGACAGCCTCTACCAGGACATTGCGCTGCCGGACTCTGCGCAGCATTTCACGCTCAGCTTTCACTTTTGGGCGAGCCACGAAGATACGCCCGGCAGCGACATGCAGCTGCTGAACATCTACGAAGCGACAACCGGGGTACGGCTGGCGCAGCCGTGGGCGCGGCTCTCCAACGAGCAGGCGTGGCAGTTCGAACTGATCGATCTGACCCACTTTCGGGGGCGCACGCTGCGCGTCGAGTTCGGCGTGCATAACGACGGCGGCGGCGGCCGCACCGCGCTCTATCTGGACGAGGTCAGCCTGCTGGCGTGTGAACCGGACGCGACGCCGTTCGTGACGCCGCCAGCGACCGCGGCGCCCCAGCCCAGCGGTACACCGCCGCCGGCCGCCACGCCGCAGCCGGTGACGACGCCTGTGCCGGGCGGCTGTGTCGCGAGCGATTCGCTGACCAACGGCGACTTCGAAAGCGTGCTGGACGGCTTTTCCAACTGGGCCGTGGGCGAGTCGCCGAACCCTCCAGTTCTCGCCAACCAACCGTCCGGGGGCGCGCTGTCATTGCGGCTGGGCAACCCGCCGGGAAGCGGCACGCAGAACATCCAGTCCTATTCCTCGGTGCGGCAGCTGATCCAGCTGCCGGCGGGCGCGTCGAGCGCGTCGTTGCGCTGGAACCATCTTTCGCGCAGCCAGGAGCCGGCGACGCTGAGCCCGGCGCTAGCGTCCGACCGCCAGGAGTTGATCCTGCTGACACCGTCTCTGGCGACCGAGGCGATCCTCTATCGCAGTCGTGCGGAGAACGCGGCCTGGGAGACGATGACGATCGATCTGACTCCCTACCTGGACGGGTCGTATTATCTCTACTTCAATGTCTTTAACGACGGCAACGGCAGGCGCACGTGGATGTTCCTGGACGACGTGCAGCTCCTGGTCTGCTACGGTGGCGCGGCCGCGCCAAGCACGGGCGGCGCGTCCAATACGCAACCGCCGGCCTCGCCGTCCCCCGCCGCGACCAGTGCGCCGACAGAGGAGAGCACGGCCGCGCAGCCCGGTTCCAGCCCGCAGACGCCGGAAGCGGAGGCGAGCGCGACGCCGGCATTGGCTGCGCGCGGCACGATGATCGCTGTCGGTGTTTCAACGCCTTCATCGATCATCCAACGGTCCAGCCCTACCTCTGCGCCGGCGCAGGTCGCGCAGGTCACGGTGTGGCAGCGGTTCGTGCGCATCTCGCAGACTGCGCAGGGGCAGACCTTTATCTTTCTGCTGCTGATCGTTCTGGTTGCGATCGGTTATCTGCGTTTTCGCGGCAGCGGACGCCCTCCGCTATAGGGGCCGGCAGCCACTTTCCTGTCCCCGCGCCGGTCACTTGGGTTTGTCGAATCCCCACCAATTGGACTAGAATGGCCGTGTTCACTACGAATATCGTAGTGGAATGCGCGGATCATACAGCGTCCCTCAATACCAGAAGACAAGGTTCAGCAAACAGATAGAGGAGCTTATGCTTATCACGAAATCCCCGGCGCCGGACGTGCCTGCGGTGGCGCGCCGGCTGCGGCGCGACGGCCACCACAGAGACGGCGTTGCCCCGGGGGAGGAAGCGTCTGCGCAGGATGCAGACCGCGATGCAGTCCCACCATGTTCGCTTAACGTAACCATTTATGGTCCAAGCACCTATCCCAATGGATTCAGCGCGCTGGCGGCGGGATGGAACGATCTGCTGGCCCGCAGCCGCTACGACACCTTCTTCCTGACGCATGCATGGCAGTCGGTCTGGTGGCAGCAGTTGGGGGCGGGCGATCTGTGGATACTGGCGTTTTATCGAGGAGAGAGTGAAGATCCGGGTGACCTTTCACACTCCACTCCCGATTCATCCGGGCTGGTTGGGATAGCGCCCTTCTATCTGAGTGAACACAAGGAGGGCGAATGGGCGGGGAAGCGCAGTCTGAAACTGGTCGGCTGTGTGGAGGTGAGCGACTTCCTGGACATCATCATCGCCGCCGGTTGGGAGAAAGAGGTCTACTACTGTCTGCTGGACTGGCTGCAGAGCGAGGAGGCGCCGGCGTGGGACTACCTGGACCTGTGCAATCTGCCGGAGGACAGTCTGAGTTACAATGCGCTGCCCTCGATTTTCCGAAACGCGGGTCTGCGGGTGGAGGTCGACCAGGAGGATGTGGCGCCGCACGTGCATCTCCCGGCCCGCTATGAAAACTATCTGATGCAGATCGACAAGAAGCAGCGCCACGAGATTCGCCGCAAGCAGCGGCGGGTGGAACGGGAGCTGGATGTCGGCTTCAGGTTGATCCAGTCGATGGACGAGCTGCAGGGGGCGATGGATGAGTTCCTGCGTTTACAGCGTATGAGCCGCCCGGACAAGGAGTCGTTCATGACGCCGCACATGGAGCGGTTCTTCCGCGTCATGGCGGGCCGCATGCTCGAAACGGGCCATCTCCATCTCAGTTTTCTCTCTCTGAACGGTGAGAACGCGGCGGCGCTGCTGGCGTTCGAATACAAGAAGGAGCTGCTGCTTTACAATTCCGGCTACGATACTGAAAAGTGGGCCGGATACAGCCCCGGTTGGGTGTTGCTGGGCTATGTGATCCAACACGCGATCGCGCGCGGCATCGAGGTATTCGATTTTCTGCAGGGCGACGAGGAGTACAAGTACCGCTTCGGCGGCCACGACTACCGGGTCATGCGTACTTTGATAATGAATGAGCCGGTGGAAGGAGCAGAACGGGCGCCGGCGGGCGGGAAGATAGGCACGGCGGCGCCGGCCTGACGGGGCGCGGCGGTGCAGGGATGGAATGATGGCAGAGAACGGATCAGTTCCAATCAGTGACGGCAGCGACCAGAACGGGACGGGTTCGGGGCCGGACGCGGAGCCGCAGACGGGGCCTCCTCCCCGACAACCGCGTGCAGAGCGTGCGGACGCCTTCACCTTCTCCTCGTGGCTGCTGGAAGGGATGGCCGGATTGTGTGAGGAGCTGCAGCACAACGATCTGGGTCTGCCACCGGAGTTCTGGACGCATGCCTACGCGGCGCGGCGGGAGGGGCTGCTGGCCTGCCGTGCGCTGGTCGACGCGGCGCTGGCGCGCTGCGAGGCGGATGCGGCGCGGCAGAAAGAAAAACCCGGCAGCCAGCGCGGCCGGGTTGAAATCGATTGAAACTTCAGCGGCTCGCGGCCGCTAACCCCCTCTAGGAAAGAGCCTCCTCCTCTGTCACAATCCGTTGCCTGCTTGGCTTGGGCGGCGCCGGGTCGATCGCGGCCGGCGCCTCGCCCGCTTCGCGCATAAGGCGGAGCAGCCGCTCCTGCAGCACGTCGGCAGCGCGGCGATGGGACTCCAGGCCGACGAGATTGGTCAGCTCGTACGGGTCTGCCTGCAGATCGTACAGATACTGCTCTACATAGCGGTCAGAGCCGGCATGTTGCCTGCCATCCTTGTCCGGCGCGGTGACGCAGTATTTCCAGCGCTGCGTGCGCACAGCCCGCCCCACCTGGGACTCGCTGATCTGAATCAGAGCATCCTGCGGCCAGTCCGAGGACTGGCGGCTGACAAGGGGAACCAGTGAACGGCCCTGCATCTGCTGCGGCACTTCGAGGCCGGCTGCGTCCAGGAGTGTCGGCGGCAGGTCGACCAGGCTGACGATCTCGCGGACTTCGCCACCGCCGAAGAAGCCTGGACCGGTCACTGCGGTGGGCAGGCGCACCGAGGCCTCATGGCAGGAGCGTTTGTATTCGTCGTTGCGCGTCTTGAAATGGCAGCCGTGGTCGGTGGTGTAGAGGACGATTGTGTTCTCGTCCAGGCCGAGACTCTTGAGGGCGTCGAACAGGCGGCCCAAGGCCTCGTCAAGCCGTTTGATCATGCCCCAGTAGCCGCCCAGATGCTGTTGGGAGGAGCCGCCGAGAGCAAGGAGGTCGGGCGGCGTCCAGCGGCCGGCGTAGCGTTCGCGGTAGCCGTCGGGCGGGGGATAGTCGTCAAGATGGTTCTGATGATGCGGCTCGATATAGGAGAGGAAGAGAAAGAACGGGTCCTGCTGGTGGCCGTCGATGTAGCGGATGGCGGCGTCTGTGAGGGCGTCGACGCGATAGCCGGGCAGTTTGACGGCCTCGCCGTCGTTGTCATACATGACGGTATCGTAGGCGTCGGAGGTGAATTCCAGCACATTGGATGCGAGCCAGCTACGGTAGCCGCCGCGATTTGCTTCGGGCACAGGCCCGGTGATGCCGCGGTCGGCCAAGTGCCATTTGCCGATATAGCCGGTATCGTAGCCGGCCTCGCCGAAGAAATGGGCGAGCGTGCGCGCGTCCTGGGGCAGCGGGATGGCGTTGCGGAAGCAGCCGGTTGTGGTGGCGTACATGCCGGTCTGCAAGCAGGCGCGGGCCGGTCCGCAGACGGGCTGGCAGGTGACGGTGGTATGCAGGTGTGTGCCCTGCCGGGCCATGCGATCGAAATTGGGAGTCAGATCGAGGGGATTGCCATGAACGCCGGTTGAATCCCAGCGCTGCTGGTCGGTGAAAAAGACGATGACATTGGGCGGTTTGGACGTTGTTTCCGCTGGCGCCTCTTCGTTGGCGCGCGATGATGGACGGGGCATAGTTTGCTTCCTCCGAAGTCTGATTCTGACGGTGTTCGATACGCCCAAGCAGGCGGGGGCGCGGAAAGCCGGTAGTTCTGCGGGTGGGTTGAACCGCCCGAAGTTACATAGTCAGGCATTCTATCCCATCACTCCGGGGAACGCTATTGGCAGCTGCGGTAACGGGTGCAGTTCAATTTTGGGGCGAGAAAGGTCAGGTGGGGGCATCGTGCCAGTGGTGGCTGAAATTGCTTGCCGTCCATCGACCAGGTGGCAGATGGGCAGGCACAGGGCCGGCAACTACGGGAGCGGGGCTGGGGATGGGGCGAAGCACGGCGGCCGCGGGTGGACAAGGTCAGATTGCGCTCACACTCGCTGCGGCGGGAGGTTTAGGGGGGGGCGTTGCGGGGGCGAAGCCCCCGCACAAGGGAGGGCCGAATAGGCCCGACC
>WTGY01000213.1 GCA_011523365.1 Caldilineaceae bacterium | reverse complement strand
GTGCACGTTCAGGTTGCGAGCTTTGCGATGTCCTGTAGGCGGTATTTTCGCCCAACCTGTAGTTTTCGTCCCGATAGCGCCCGTACATGGCAGGGCCGTCGAGCCAGCTGGTGGCACGGTCGTAGGCAGCGGCATGGCGACTGTGGCGGTCGACCTGGCCTCTCAGCAGTTCCTCGGGGATGTCTTCCAGAAAACGACTGGCAGTTTGGAGTTCGCTGTTGCCCCACATGGCGCGTTGGGAGGCGTGGACCAGGTAAAGGCGGTGCTTGGCGCGGGTGATGCCGACGTAGGCGAGGCGGCGTTCCTCAGCCATATCCTCCTCGTCCTCGCTGTGAATACTGCGCGCGTGCGGCAGCAGACCTTCTTCCATTCCGACCATGAAAACGACGGGAAACTCCAGTCCTTTGGCCGTGTGCAGAGTCATCAGAGTCAGGGCTTCTTCGTTTTCTTCGTAGTCATCCTGCTCGCTGACGAGGCTGATCTCTTGCAGGAACAGGCCGAGGGGGTTCTGCCCCGGTTCCAGGTCGTCGAGGCCGGGGCGGTAGTTGGCAGCTACGGCGCGCAGCTCGTTGATGTTTTCGAATCGCTCCTCGCCCTCGTTACTTCCGTCACGGAGGCGGTCCAAGTAGCCGGTGTCGGCGAGGATGCGATCGAGCAGAGAGGCGACGTCTTCGTATTGGACTTCGACGGCCAACTGCACCCATGTCTTCAGCATCGAAGCAAATTTAGTCAAGGCGTTGCGGGCGCGTGCGGCAAAGGGCGCCGGTGGGAGCCGGACGGAGAGCCTGTCTTCATCTTCTATTTCACTGCTGTCAGCGATGAGGGTCTGCAGTGCGTGCCATTCGCTCACCGGGCCGGAGGCGGCCCAGGTCCTGAGCTGGTCGAGAGTTTGGGCGCCGATGCCGCGGGGCGGGACGTTGATGATGCGGTCGAGGGCGAGCGCGGCGGCGGGGTTGTGCACGAGGCGCAGATAGGCGAGGACGTCCTTAATCTCGCGGCGCTCGTAGAAGCGGGTGGCGCCGACGAGACGGTAGCGCAGGTTGCGATGGACGCAGGCTTCCTCAAGGGCACGACTCTGGGCGTTTGTGCGATAGACGACAGCGGCTGCGCCGGGGCCCATCGCAGGTTGGGAGGTGAGTCGGGCCAGCTCCTCGAGCACGTAATCAGCTTCTTCGGCTTCGTTGTAGGCTTCGTGGACGGTAACTTTGAGGCCACTGCCCTGGTCTGTGCGCAGGTGTTTAGGCGTGCGGTTGGCGTTTTTGGCGATGACGGCGTTTGCGACATCGAGGATGTTTTGTGTGCTGCGGTAGTTCTGCTCGAGGAGGACGACTTTGGCAGCAGGATGGTCACGGCGGAAACGCAGAACGTTGCGATAGTCGGCGCCGCGGAAGCGGTAGATGGACTGGTCCTCGTCGCCGACGACAAAGAGGTTGCCTTTGCCGTCCGGCGGGCCGACGAAGTGGGATGCCAGTTCGTACTGGGCAGTGTTTGTGTCCTGAAACTCATCGACAAGGACGTAGCGCCACTTGTCCTGGTACTTGCGTCGGATTTCCTTGTTTTTGCGCAGGAGGAGAACCGTGTGCATCAACAGGTCGTCGAAATCCATGGCGTTGTTGAGGCGAAGTTCCCGTTGGTAACGGTCGTAGACGCGGTCGCAGATTTCCTGCATATATCCGTCGGCGCTGACGAGATCCGGTGTAAGGAGGTCGTTTTTCCAGCTACCGATTTGGGAGAGAACGGCGCGCGGGCTGAAACGTTTTTCATCCAGCTGCAGTTCTTTCATCGTATCACGGACGAGAGAGAGCTGGTCGGCGGTGTCGTAGATGACCCAGTTGCGTTGGAATCCTGCGGCATCGACCTCTACGCGCAGAACGCGGGCGCAGACGGCGTGGAAAGTGCCGATGGTCAGTCCGCCCAGACTGCGGCGGCCTTCGACCGGCGGCGGGAAACGGTGGCCGATCAGCTGTTCGACGCGGTCGCCCATCTCTTTGGCGGCTTTGTTGGTGAAGGTTACGGCGAGTACATGCCAGGGGTCGATCTTCTTTTCATCGATCAGGTAGGCGATGCGGCGGGTGAGGACCCGGGTTTTGCCGGAGCCGGGTCCCGCCAGAACAAGGACGGGGCCTTCTGTCGTCTGGACCGCGGTCTTTTGCTGTTCGTTCAAACCTTCAAGGATTTGTGACATGGGGCGTAGTGCGTATCTTGTATTGCGTCTCGTAGACTGACCGATTGCGGGCGAGTTGAGAATATCTCAGGTGGTCGGGAGGGACCGCCATGGCATGCGGGAAAAACGAATGAAGCTTACCATTCTTCCAGCTGGAAGCTCTCGCCGTTAAGCAGACGCACATAGCTGTCGTAGCGTTGCGGCGCAACTTTGCCATCTTCGGCGGCCTGGCGCACAGCGCATTCCGGCTCGTGGTCGTGCGTGCAGTTGGGAAAGTGGCAGTCGTTTACGAAGGGTTTGAGGTCGACAAAGTAGAAACCTAGACTTCCGGGGTCGAGCTCGTAGAGGCCCAGCTCGCGAATGCCGGGGGTATCGGCAATGAAGGAAGCGTCTCCCAGAGGCAGGCGAAAGAGCTGAGCGTTGCGGGTTGTGTGGCGGCCTTTGCCTTCGAAGTTTCGGAGGTTGCCCACGCGCAGGTTGAGCTGCGGGTGGATGGCGTTGATCAGCGCGCTCTTGCCGACGCCGCTTGGGCCTGTTACAACCGTCAGTTTGTCTGTAAGCAATTGGCGCAAGTGGTCGAATTCGCTCTGCTCAACTGGAGCAGGCGCGCCAGGGCCTGGGACGACTTCGAAGCGGTCGGTAGCGCTCACGTACAGGAGTGGATAGCCCAGCTTTTCGTAGAGGAGGAATGTCTGGCGAGCCGCCTCCAGGCCGGTGAGGTCGACTTTATTGGCGACGATAATGGCGGGGAGTTCATTGGCTTCGGCGATCACCAGGAAGCGGTCGAGCATGCGCAGGTGCGGCTCGGGGTCCTGGACGGCGAAGACGATCAGTACCTGGTCTGGATTGGCTACGATCACGTCTTCGGCGGGACGATTGGAGCCGGGCAGCTGCCGGTTCAGTGTTGAATCGCGCTCTTCGACCGAGTCGATGAGGCCTTTGCGTTTGCCCTCGAGAACGACTTGAACGCGGTCGCCGACGGCAATGAGAGTCAGGTCTTTGGTTCGTTCCTGGAGCAGGCGCCCGCGGACACGGCAGCTGACAGTTCTGCCGTCCGAGGTGGAGACATCGTAATGATGCCCCCTGGCGCGCACGACAACACCGGCAACGGTCCGTTCCCTCTTTTTGGGTTTTGGTTTGCTTTTGGCCGGTGCATCGAAATAGTCGTCCTCGTAGGCTTCATCCCATTTATCGTATGTTTCGGTGTTTCTTGACAAGGGCATCTCCTGGGGGAACTTGCCGGGCAATGGGTTCGCCTTCTACGGGCGAATTGATTTCGGCTCAAGTGTATCAATTCAGGGGCTGGATTGGCAACATGCTCGCAGCCCCATTTGCTGATATGTCATTGCCGAATACCATGCGAGTTTTCGGCCTGTCGCTGGCAACATTGGAGTCCTGTCAAAGCAGCGCATATCTGATTCGGGGAGCGCTTCGCGGTGAGATTGAATTCTGCCAGTAGGGAGAGGAGGTCGGCGGCCGGGAGCCCCATGACGCCGGCGGGGCAGCCTGAGAGGCTCTGGACTGGGCGGAATTGGGGATGTTGAATGGCATAGGCACCGGCCTTGTCCATTGAATCGCCGGTGGCGATGTAGGCGGCAATCTCGTCTTCGCTGTAGTCGCGCATTTTCACGGTGGTCGTGTTGAGAAGGCAGCGCTTGCACTTGAGTTCAGCGCCGGCAACAAGGGCGAGAGCCAGCGCTGTGTGGACCTGGTGGGTGCGGGCGCGCAGCCGGACAAGCATGGATCGGGCCTCGTCGGCGTCGGTGGGTTTGCCGAGGATCTCTCCCTCGACGGCCACGACGGTGTCGGCGCCGAAAACGAGGATGTCGTGCGGCGGGACGGGGTCTCGTTCGGCTGCTCCGGATGTGTGGCGTGCGGCCACGGTAAATGCTTTGGCGAGAGCCAGGCGGGCCACCATCTCGTCGGGCGGTTCGTTGGGCGCGGGCGATTCATCGATGTCAGCGGATTCGGGATGGAAAGGGATGCCGAGGTGGTGGAAGAACTGAAGGCGGCGGGGACTGTTGGAGGCAAGTATGACTTTGGGGGCGTTCATTGGCGCGGTAAAGGGTCTGTGGGAGTAAAAAAACCGGCCGGATGCGGTCCTCTTGGGCGATGGGCGGTTTTTCGGAAGGGAACGTTGCGGACCCAGTTCGTGGCCGCAAGGGACTGCAATTGACCGAAACGGGAAAACTGCAGTGAAGGCGAAGCGCCAGCTTACATTGTAAGAGGTGGGCGGGAGTTCGCCAATAGTCGGGGATGACCTGCCTCCATGGGTTAGGGCAGGTGGAGGACTGTGCGGGCTCCAAGAGGGACTGATGAGTCTTTGGGGGGTGCGTCGCAGATTTTGGGGTGGGAACAGTTTGGCGGGGAATCGGCGCCAGCGGTGGCTGGCATTGTATAGCGTCTTTGGGCGAGACGCGGTGCAGGCGCCAGGCCTGGGCGTACGGTGGCGTCCGTCAGTCGGGGAGGGTGCGAGGGCAGGCACAGGGCCGGCACGTAAGGGGATCTGATGGGACTGGCGGGACGCGGTGGGGCTGGACACCTTCGATTAGGCACCTGTCACCAATGTCGACACCCGGTCGATGAGGCACGGCATGGTTTAGGGGGGGCGTTGCGGGGGCGG
>WTGY01000210.1 GCA_011523365.1 Caldilineaceae bacterium | reverse complement strand
GTTGCGGAGGGGGGCGTGAAGGGGGAAGTTCCTCCAGCACAAGGGAGGGCCGAAGGCCTGGAACTACAGTGGTCAGTGGTCAGTAGTTAGTGGTCAGAGACTGGGCAAACTCAGACTCAGATTTGATCGCGACAAGGGCGCATCCCCGCTGCTGCCCGAGGCGTTGTGAAGTTCGCCACCGTTTTGGGATGCATACGCCATCAATTCTTGCGTGGACACGGCAACTATAGTTGACTATAATTGTCTTGGAATGTAGGTGCCCTGAAGAGTCCGAACTGCCGGATGTCCAGGCTGCTATTCTGGGTTTGCGCTAAGGCGGCATCCACAGTTGTCACGAGCCGCCTAGTGCGACCGGGTTCGCGGTCAGAGTTCAGGGAGGATGGTTACCCCGCTTTCACTCCCCGCGACAAGAATCTGTCGGACTGCCGGCAGGTGATGTTCATCCAGATTCTCATACCAAAAGGAGAAACGAAAGATGAGTGAGAGCACCTACGCGTCAGTAGACGTCCCACAGGAGATCCTCAACCGTTTCAAGAATGTGGCAACCGCGAACGTATGGGACATCCTCCTTAGGCACTCCGGTGTCTATTTTTCCTTCATGGATAATGTTCGTCTCCGGACCCCGGGCGAGAGACTGGCCGCGCGTGCCCGCACATTGCGCTACCTGCCTCCACGTCCGGATTTGCAGGCGAGAGTGCATGTCGGCGAGCAGTCCCCGGAGTATCTGGCCATGGCCCGCTGCGGCCCCGGTGACGTGCTGGTTTGTGACGTGATGGGCGATTCCCGCCCTTGTATCTTCGGTGATGTCAAGGCGCTGCAGCTGAAGATGAACAATGCCGACGGCATCGTCACTGACGGCAGTATTCGCGACCTGGACGTTATCAGGGAGGAGGAGTTCGGGCTGATCATCTATGCCCGCGACCGAACGCCCCGCGGCGGCGTTCCCTACGCCATTCCTGCGCAGGAGAATGTGGAGATTCAGTGCGGCGGGGCCCTGGTGTGCCCAGGCGACGTACTGGTTGGGGATGCGGATGGCGTGGTTGTCGTGCCCTCCTGGTTCGCGGGGGAGTGCATCGAGCTCACGGAGGAGTATGAGGCGGAGGAGACAAGGATCAAGAATCGTATCCTTGCTGAAGGGGTGGTGCCCGGCAGATACTACACGCCACCGGCGCCGGGGAGTTACGCGCGGGCCGGTACAGACGAATAGCGGACTCGCCGCAGTAGAGGCCACGTCGGTGTAACAGCACGGCAGCCGTTGTGGACAGACAGCGGATTTCCAATTTCTGGCCCTGGCGCCGGTCCGACCGAGGCGCTACGCCAGCTTGTAGAACTGGCGGGCGTTTTCGGCCATGATGTTGCGCCTTACTTCAAACGGGAGCGTAGCCGGGAGGGCGCGGTCGGGAGAGTCAAAGTCCCAGTGGGGGTAGTCGGTGGCGAACATGAGCCGGCTGCCCCCGTCCAAGTGCTCCAGCAGCTGCTCAAGGTGACGCGGCTGCCGGGGCTCTTCCATTGGTTGAGTCGTGAACCAGAAGTGCTCCAGGATGTATTCGGAGGGCGCCTTTTTGAGGAAGGGCACTTCGGCTTTGAGGCGTTTCCAAGTCTTGTCCATGCGCCAGCCGAAGGCGGGGACCCAGGCAAAGCCGCCTTCGATAATGACAATACGAAGCTCCGGGAAGTGCTCGAAAACGCCTTCGCAGATGAAGCTGGCGATATGGGCCTGGTAGGCCTGTGGCATGCCGCAGTGATCTTCAAGGTAGTATGAAGGCCAGCCGCCGGCAGTGAGCGGATGGCCGCCCTGGCCGCCGACGTGGATGCCGATCGGCAGGTCGTATTCGAGAGCGGCTTCGTACATCTTCCAGTATTTGCGCTTGCCGAGAGGCTCACTGGTGCGGACGACGGTGAGAACCTGCACGAAGCGGGGGTCGTTGCCGCGGCGGTGAATCTCCTGCGCAGCCAGTTCCCCATCTTCATAGTTGACCAAGATCGAAGCGCGCAGCCGCGGCTCGGGTTCGAGCCATTCGGCGACCTGGTAGTCGTTGACGGCGAGGGCCAGTTGGGCACCGTATTCCATGTTCAACTGGCCGCCGGCGCCGGCAAGGGGATTGAGGACGCCGTACTGGATGTCCCAGGCGTCGAGCAGCTGGAGCCGCATGAAGTCGAGGTCGGTGCCAGGCGGGCGCCCGTTTGGGGGCCAGGCGTCGACGCGGGCAGCATTGCGATGGAAGCGGGGATAGGAGCCGCCATGGAGGCCGCGCATGTAATGGGCGCGCTGACCGAACATTGCGTGGAAGTCCTGCCATTCGGGCGAGAGATAGTCGGTAATTATCTGCCTGAAGACCGGGTCGATGTGCACGTCAAAGTTGTGGATGTCGGTGTCGATGACGGCCAGCCCGGCCTTTTGGGAGACGTGCGGCTGCGAGGTTTTTTCCAGCTCGACTGTCATTATGGTCCTCCATTGAATCGATAGAAGGCGCGGGCGTTCTCGGACCAGATGTTGGCGTGCAGGGGTTCGGGCAGGGTTGCTGGCCAGGCATCTTCGTCGCGATCAAAGTGCCAGTGCGGGTAGTCGGTGGCGAACATGAGCATTGTATCCGATTCCATGTGCTCGATGGCCTGAAGGATGTAGCGGGGGTCGGGCGGCGTATCGATGGGTTGAACCGTCAGGCGAATGTGTTCGCGAATGTAGTCAGAGGGTGGACGTCTGACCCAGGGTACGTTTGAACGCAGGCCTTTCCACTCCTTGTCCAGCCGCCACATCAGGGCAGGCATCCAGGCGAAACCGCCCTCGATGAGCGCAATGCGCAGGTCGGGGAAGCGATCGAAGACCCCTTCGGCGACGAGGCTGATCACCTGGGACTGGAAGACCGGCGCCATATTGGCATATTCTTCGAGGTAGGTCGAAGGCCAGCCCACTGGACTGGGGGGGTGGCCCGGCGATCCGCCGTAGTGTATGCCGACGACGAGATCGCGTTCAACTGCGGCGGCGTAGAATGGATCGTAGAATCGGTTGCCGTAGGGGATGAAAGAGCGGACCGGCAGAACTACCTGGACAATCTGCTGGTGTTCCCCGAAACGATGAATCTCCCGGGCCGCGCGGGCGGGCGCCTGGCTGGGGACAACAAGCGACCCGCGCAAGCGCGGTTCGGGTGTAAGCCACTCGTCGATCTGCCAGCAGTTGACGGCGGTCGCCAGGTCGACGGCCAGGTCCTCCTGTTTGACGCTCTGAGCACGAAAGGCACAGTTGAGGATACCGATTTCGGTATTGAAGGGCGCGAGGGCTTGTTTGCGGACAAGCTCCAGGCTGGAGCCGGCGGCGGCGCCGTCCTGAGGTTGGCTGCCGGGTCGGGCCGAAATCGGAGCGCCGCGCGGGTAGTCACCTCCAGACGGGCCGGGGTAGCCGGAAATACGAATGTACTCCTGCCAGTAGTCGGGAAGGAAGGGCAGGAGCTGATCGATCGTGGAGAGTTCATTGTGGATGTCACAGTCGATCACGGAGGGTGTGCGCGCACTCGGCGGGGGTGTTTTCCCGGGAGCACTGGAGGTCTGATCGCGATCTGCAGCGGTATGACCGTCGTTTGACAGCGGTAGCTCGTTTTCGGCGGGCTTCATCTTGCTTTCCAATCCGACACTTACAATTCAAACATTGAGACAGTTCCACAGGCGAGGAAATCCTGGTCCATGTGCACTCTGTCGTCGACGGGTCATGCCAAGGAAATGACGCCTTTCACGTAGGAGCCGTCTCCGGCCAGGATCTCTTCCATCAGAGAAGGGTAGCCGCCGAGGGAGGCGGTATGGGTCACGAGCGGTCGCAGGTCGAAGACGCCGGCGTCGATGAGCTTGATGGCGGGCGGGAAGGTGTTGCGGATCTTCGATGAGGGAGAAGAGTTTACGATAGTGAAGCCGCCCAGGTGCCATTTGGTTGGGTCGAAGTGGGCCTTCTGTCCCTTAACCCATCCAAAGAGGTTTATGCGCCCGCCGTTTTTGACGATGTCGGTGGAGAGGTCGAGGCCGCCCTGGCTGCCGGAGGCGTCGACGACGATGTCGATGCCGCGAGCCTTCAGGTCAGCTGCCAGGTCGTCTACGTCGTGTTGGGAGATGTCGATTGTTTCGGATGCACCCTGCTGCCGGGCCAGTTCCAGCCTGGCGTCGACGATGTCGAGGACGATGAGTTCTCCGACGGGCATGCGCAAAAGGCCCTGGAGGAGGAGCTGGCCCATGAAACCGGCGCCGACGAGGGCAACGGTTTCGCCGGCGTTGAGGTTAGTGTGATCGAGGCCGGTAACGATACAGGCGACCGGTTCCACGATCCAGTGTTCGTCGGCCAGGTCTGAGTCGGGGATGGGATAGACTCTTTGGCTGGACAGGTTGCGCACAGTGGCGAAGCCGCCGCCGGCGACTCTGTCGCCCTCTTTGAAGCCGGTTACGCCGGGGCCGATCTTGGAGACGTAGCCGACGCCCTCGTGGCCTGGGGGGGCCATGGGGATCATGGCTGAACCAAGTTTGGCGGTGACAATGTCCCAGGAACAGATGCCGCAGGCTCCGCCTTCCAGCTGGATTTCGCCTTCTCCTGGGTCTCCAACTTCGGTAACGAAGAGTTCGATGCTGCCATCGTCAAGATAGCGCAGAGTCTTGCTTTCCATATTTGCACCCTTGCTGGTGGATGTGAAGCGGACCGTTCAGACGGGTCATTGGAGGGCATCTTATCATAGGATTGGCGAACTGCAGTGGTGGGAACGGCAGTGGTCAGTGGTCAGTGGTTAGTGGAGGTCGGCGGGGGTGGCTGGTGAGTGAGGTGCGAGAGATTGCGAGAGATTCGTGAGAGAATGGGGGATTTCTGATTATGGA
>WTGY01000160.1 GCA_011523365.1 Caldilineaceae bacterium | reverse complement strand
GGGGGTTACCGGCCTAATGTGCGTTTAGTTCAAAGACCCGCTATTGGCGTGTTACGTATTGCGTAAAGGCAGACATGGCAGGCGCGATACCACTGCGTGATGCACACGAAGAGTCTTGGTGTCAAACGGGATTTACATCAGCTTTGTTTTCGTGCTGTTGTCGATAGGCAGCCACCAAGTGTTGCGCAACCTCGGATGCTGGGCGCATGTTCTCAAAGTCTTCAGTAGAGAGTTCCCGAGTGTCGGGATCGTCTGCAATGGCGCGACGAATCTCCCTATCTTCAGATGTTGAAGGCCAGACTGTTTCCGGTTTAAGTTTTGGCATATTTTTTTATGAGGCGATCTTCGTTTTCCTTACCGGGAACCATCGTAACCAGTACCCAATCAAAAGATCACACTTCGGCAGAATCAGTTCTAGTCTCATTTCAGCCATTGTATTCTCTTTTCCTCGCATTCACCATTCGTTGCCTAGCCCTGGATCGCATCGACTCAGTTCTTTCGAATCTCTCACGAAATCCGAGTAATCTTTGGTTTGGCCGCTTTGAGGTTTGCCTCGGAGGCGGCGCGATATTGTCCGGGCCACGTCAGTCGGGGGCTTGAAGTTTCCTTCCAGCACGCCGGAAAGATGATGCTGTGAAGGCAGAACATACGAAATACACAGTGGTGATCCCATAGACGAAGACAGGCGCTCGCAGAGGTAAGATGGTTTGTACAGCAGTAATCAGGGACTGATTCGGAGAGACAGCCGTTGAAACTTATCAGAAATATCATCGTGGTTCTGGCGCTCATACTGCTCGGTGTGGTCATTGGCTTCGCGCTCGGCGGGCAGGGGGACGGCGGCGGGGATGTGGAGACGCCGTCGTCTGCTTCCACGTCCGCGACGAGTACGCGCCCGGTTGCGGATACGGCGACGAGGGGGTCGGGCTCGGAGGGGACGGGCGCCCCCACGGCTGTGCCCACGGCGACGGAGGGTTCGGGCGGGGAGAGCGCGCCGGCGGATGGGGAGTGGGGCGTTGTGGTGCGGGTGGCGGACGGGGATACATTGACGGTGCGGTTCGACAGCGGGGAGGAGGAGACGCTGCGGTTGCTGGACATAGATACGCCGGAGACGGTGCATCCGAGCCGGCCGGAGGAGTGTTTTGGTGCGCAGGCTTCCGACTATACGAAGACATTGATGCGGCAGCGCGTGCGTGTTGAGCCGATGGGGCGGGACAGGTACGGGCGTTTGCTGGCCTATGTGTGGACCGGGGACGGGGAGGACGGCGTGTTGTGGAATGTGCGGTTGTTGGAGGAGGGGCTGGCGGTTTACAACGATTTTGGCAACCCGGGCCGGTATGCGGACAGGACGCGAGCGGCGGCTGAGGAGGCGATGCTGGCGGGGGTGGGGTTGTGGTCGGCATGTGAAATCGGGGAGAGGCCCACGGTCGTTCCGACGCAGGTAGTTGGCGCGGGTTGCCCGCAGGGGTGTGTCAGCCAGCCGGATCCGTCATGCAGCATCAAGGGGAATGTAAACACGAGCAGGGATACGAAGATCTATCATGTGGAGGGAGAGTCGTCGTCTTACGCGCGGGTGAACATGAGGGAAGGAGAAGGCGATCTCTGGTTCTGTACGCGGGCGGAGGCGGAGGCGAATGGTTTTCGGGCGCCGAGACAGTAGAAGGTTACGTAGTGCGTAGTGCGTAGTTCGTATTGCATGTCTGAGAAGAGCGAACACCAGGGCACCCACAAGGGGTGCCCCTACGGGGGGTGGGGGGAGATGGGCACCCGGATCTGGGATGAGTTGCCTGACTGGTTTCGAATTGTTTGTTTGGACGAACTCGTGGTAGTCGAGTGTTAGGCGAGGGAGCGCGAGGCTTTTTCTTGAGCAATCTCTTATCCCATTATGCGCCCCCTGAAACGCGACTTTCGCCGATTTGCGGCACCTGATATGATAGATGCATAGTGCCAAACCTGTCCGCTATCCCTACGGGATGGCGGAATGTTCGCTTTGTAAGGAGAGTTTTGTGCCGATGCGTATGAAATTGAACTTTGCGCGACCTGTTCGCCCTATCGGTTTGAGGAGATCGGTCTTGCGTGTGCTGGCGCTGTGTGCGGGTGCGCTGTTTGTGGCCGGCTGCGGACTTTTGTCCGGTACGGAGGCAACGGCCACGCCGACGCGGGCGATGGCGGCGGTTGTTCCCACGTTTACGTCCACGCCAGAAGGGGCGATGGCCGCGCAAACGTCAGGGGGCGGCGCGGCAGCACAGCAGGCGGCGCCGGCAGCGCAGCAGCAGCAGGCTGCGGCGGCAACCGATACGCCGGCGCCGACAGATACACCTGTGCCGACGGTGGCACGCTTTACGGTCAAGACGGACCTGACGGCGGCGAACGTCAACGTGCGCACCGGGCCGAGCACCTTATTCACCATCATCGGCACGGTCGCGAGGGGGGCGCAGTTCGATATCAGCGGCAGAAACCAGGATTACTCGTGGTATCAGTTCTCCTTGAACGGTCAGACGGGGTGGATTTTCTCAAATCTGGTCGATGTGGAGAACGCGCATCTGATCACGCTGGCGCAGAACATCCCGATACCGCCCACCGCTACACCGGTCCCGCCCACACCGGTTCCCACACCGGTTCCTGCGCCGGTCCATGTAGACCACTGCGCGGGTATCGGCGGCGATGGATGCAAGTTCTGGCTACGGAATGTCGATCCTGCCGACAATGGTGGACATGAATTGAAGCTTCAGATCGGCTTTGTGCATGGGGGGGAAGGTGACCAGGTTCAGATACATGGTGGTTACTTTGTTGAACTGCAAAAGGACGGGGTCCAGGTACATGGGTTCGATCACAACACGCGCGGCGGGAGGAATATCGTAGAGGGGCCACAGGGCAGAAAGTACCACTACTCTAGAGCTGTTCCCGCCAGCCAACTGCCGGGAGGGAACGTGGCCGGCACCTATACCATCTGGGTCAAAGACGGCAACGGTGAGCGGGACAGCCAGAACCAAACTTTCACCCTGCATGGGAACCAGGGCTTCGTATGGCTGATCTTCGATCAAAATAGGAGATAGGGGGACGGGGCGATTACGACGGAGGTTGCGCGACAGCGGCTGCCCACCTTCACAAAGGTAATCTACGGGCTGGGTGATTGGGGCGCGGCCTCGGCCTCGACGGCCCGGACGCTCTTCTGGCTCTACTTCACCGTCAGCGTGGTGGGGGTGGATGTGGGCCTGGCCGGTGTTGCTTTCATCATCGGCCGGTTCTGGGACGGCATCAACGACCCGCTGATCGGTATTCTCAGCGACCGCTTCCGCAGCCGCTGGGGGCGGCGGCGCCCGTTCATGCTGCTGGGGGCGCTGCCGTTCGGGGTTGGCTTTTTCCTCATGTTCAGCCCGCCCCCGTTCGAGGGGAACGTGGCGGCGGCCCTCTATTACGCGTTTATCTTCATCCTCTACGACACGGCCTTCACAATCGTCAACGCGCCGTACGCCGCTCTCACGGCTGAGCTAACCGAAGATTATGATGAACGGGCCAGCCTGGCCGGTTGGCGCATGGGGAACTCGATCTTCGTTGCGCTGCTGACGGCCGGGCTGTTCAAGCTGCTGGCAGAGGGCCTGTTTGCGAGCTGGTTCAGCGGGCCGGATGCGCTGCGGAGCGGCTATGCGGTGGCCGGTGCGCTGTGGGGGTTGGTCGTCGTGGCGTCGCCGCTGCTGGTGGTGGCTTTTGTGCGCGAGCCGGAGCGGGAGCTGCCGAAGGAGGAGGGCCGGCCCGACTTCATTCAGATCACCAAGGAGGTGTTCGCGAACCGGCCGTTCCGCATCGGCGCGGCGATCTACGTGCTGGCGTTCAGCGCGGTGGATATCATCACGGCGGTGTTCGTCTGGTTCCTGGTGTATTACATGCAGCTGGAGGCGCCGATCGACAGTTTGGTCCTGGCGGCTGTGCTGGGCGTGGCGTTCCTGTCGATGCCGCTGACGGTGCGGTTGATGCAGCGGTACGGGAAGAGCAAGACGTATATACGGATGATGATCTTCTGGGCGGCGGTGATGGCGGTGATCAGCCTGCTGCCGCCGGGGAATGCGACGCTGGTGTTGATCGCGGCGGCGGTTGCGGGGATCGGGTACGGCGCGGCCAACGCGACCCCGTGGGCGATCGTGGCGGACATCATCGAAGAGGACGAGTGGCACAGCGGTCAACGCCGCGAGGGGGTCTACTCGGCCTACCTGGTGACGTTCCGCAAGATCGCGACCGCGTTCGCGGTGGGGTTCATCGTGCCGCAGGTGCTGGCCGCTACGGGCTTCATCGAGGGTGCGGCCGAGACGCAGCCGGAGGCGGCGGTGCTGGCATTGCGGATCTTCATGGGCGCGGTGCCGGCGGTGCTGCTGGTCCTGTCGATGTTTGCGGCGGCGCGGTATCCGCTGGACCGGGAGGCGCATGACGAGCTGCGGCGCAAGCTGGCTTTGCGGCGGGCGGAAGAGCAGGATTCGGGGGCCAGGGGGTAGGGGTTAGTGGACCCCAATGTCAGTTGGAGAAAGCCAGTTTCTTACTTTGCAGGTAACTGCTAAGCCATTTTTCTGTGTTCGCATTGCGTGCATTCTGCCCGGGTCCGGAATGACGGAACGCACCGTCAGGATTTCTGAGGCGGGCTCTTGATGGTCATAGCGGTGAACGTTGGGTATATGTGGGAGTTGCCTCGCCTGTCTTGCCTGCGCCGGCACGTACTCGGAATCTGCCAAGACGCGGGGTTGGGGGGGAAGCCCGGCCGCAGCGGGTCGTCAAGGTCGTATTGCCGCACACTCGCTGCGGCGGAGGGTTTAGGGGGGGCGTTGCGGGGGCGGAGCCCCCGCACAAGGGAGGGCCGAATA
>WTGY01000031.1 GCA_011523365.1 Caldilineaceae bacterium | reverse complement strand
GTTGCGGGGGCGGAGCCCCCGCACAAGGGAGGGCCGAATAGGCCCGACCGCCCCGAACTGCAGTTTTTAGTAGTCAGTTTTTAGTTTTTAGTGAACTGCACTGTCTGCGACGCTGGTTCTTTCGGTGGGAGGCGGGGAGGAACGATAGGCCAAGTGCGAGGAGAGAGGAAATTTTCCGCTCGCCTGAGGCGGAATTCGGGGTGGCTGCGTAATTCTGTCTGCGGGCGTGTTGTTCATGTCAGGTTTTGAACTTTTTTCGAGATAATGGCGCCTATCAGGTGCAGTTCGATGGAGAACGCATATGACGGATAGAGTGAGCGGAGTGCACGAAGTAGAGGAGTTGGAGTCGGTTGCGATCCGGTTTGCCGGGGATTCGGGCGACGGGATGCAGCTGACGGGGACGCAGTTCACGAATACGTCGGCGGTGTTCGGGAATGACATCAGCACGATGCCGGACTTTCCGGCGGAGATCCGGGCGCCGGCGGGTACGCTGGCGGGTGTGAGCGGATTTCAAGTGCATTTTTCGAGCCAGAATGTGCTGACGCCGGGAGATGCGCCGCAGGTGCTGGTGGCGATGAACCCGGCGGCGTTGAAGGCGAGCTTGCCGGAGCTGGAGCGGGCGGGGACGATCATTGTCAATACGGACGCGTTCACGAGGCAGAACCTGTCGAAGGCCGGCTACAGCTCGAACCCGCTGGAGGACGACTCGCTGGAAGGGTACCAGGTGTTGGCGATCCCGATGACGTCGTTGAACCGGGAGGCGCTGTCCGAGTTCGGGGAGCTGACGAACAAGGAGCGGGACCGCTGTCAGAACTTTTTTGCGCTGGGGATGGTCTTCTGGATGTTCGACCGGTCGATGGAGACGACGCGGGAGTGGCTGTTTGAGAAGTTTGCGCGCAAGCCGGTGATCGCGGAGGCCAACCTGAAGGCGATGGAGACCGGCTATTTTCTGGGCGAGACGACGGAGACGTTCCAGCAGCGGTATATGGTGCGGCCGGCGGCGCTGCCACCGGGGACGTATCGCAAGGTCACGGGGAACGAGGCGCTGTCGATGGGGCTGGTGACGGCGGCACAGAAGATGGGCAAGCCGCTGTTTTACGGCTCGTATCCGATCACGCCTGCGAGCGATATTCTGCATGCGCTGGCGCCCCTGCGGCACTTTGACGTGCGCACGTTTCAGGCGGAGGACGAGATCGCGGCGATATGTGCGGTCATCGGCGCGGCCTTTGGGGGTGCGTTGGGGGTGACGGGGACGAGCGGGCCGGGGATTGCGCTGAAGGGCGAGGCGATCAACCTGGCGCTGATGCTTGAGCTGCCGATGATCGTGGTGAATGTGCAGCGAGGCGGGCCGAGTACGGGTCTGCCGACGAAGACGGAGCAGGCTGATTTGCTGCAGGCGATGTTCGGGCGCAACGGTGAGAGCCCTATTCCGATCGTGGCGCCGGCGACGCCGTCGGACTGTTTTGAGATGGCGCTGGAGGCGGCGCGGCTGGCGGTGCGGGCGATGACGCCGGTCTTTCTGCTGTCGGAAGGGTTTTTGGCGAACAGTGCGGAGCCGTGGCAGGCGCCGAAGGCGGAGGATATCGCTGAGATCGAGGTGACGCACCCGCCGGGGCACAGGAACGGAAACGGGCACGGTCCGTTTCTGCCGTACGAGCGGGACCCGGAGACACTGGCGCGGCCGTGGGCGCTGCCAGGCACGCTGGGGCTGGAGCACCGGCTGGGGGGATTGAGCAAGGCGCCGGTGACGGGCAACGTTTCGTATGATCCTGAGCACAATGAGCAGATGATACGCGAGCGGGCGGAGAAGGTGGCGCGGCTGGCGGACGTCATTCCGGAGCAGGAGGTTTACGGTGCGGAGGAGGCTGAGCTGCTGGTGGTGAGCTGGGGGGGCACTTTCGGCGTGGTGAGGTCGGCGGTGGCGTCGGCGCGGCGGGCGGGCAGGTCGGTGGCGCATGCTCACGTGCGCTATCTGAATCCGTTCCCGGCCAATTTGGCCGATGTTCTCGGACGGTACCGGAAGATCGTTGTACCGGAGTTGAACAGCGGGCAGCTGGCGCTGCTGTTGCAGGGCAAGCTGGGTGTGAAGGTGAAGACGTATGCGAACCTTTCGGCCCGTCCGCTGAAAATCGCGGAGGTGCGGGACGTGATCCAATCAGAGTTGGGGAGGGCATAGATGAGTACTGTGGCGACAGAAGAGATCACGCTGACCCGCAAGGATTTTGTTTCCGACCAGACGGTGCGCTGGTGCCCCGGATGCGGCGATTATTCGATCCTGGCGCAGATGCAGCGGGTATTGCCGGAGACGGGGGTGGCGAAGGAGAAGACGGTCTTCATATCGGGCATCGGCTGCGCGAGCCGTTTTCCATATTATATGAACACCTACGGCATCCACAGCATTCACGGGCGGGCGCCGGCTCTGGCCACGGGGCTTGCGATCGCGAATCCGGAGCTGACGGTCTGGGTGATCACCGGGGACGGGGACGGCCTTTCGATCGGCGGCAACCATCTGCTGCACGCGATCCGGCGCAATGTCGATCTGAACATCGTTCTCTTCAACAACAGGATCTACGGGCTGACGAAGGGGCAGTATTCGCCGACGTCGCGGCCGGGGACGGTGACGAAGTCGTCGCCGATGGGATCGGTGGAGCAGCCGCTGAATCCGATTGCGGTGGCGCTGGCGGCGGAGGCGACGTTTGTGGCGCGCTCGATCGATTCGCATCCTCAGCACCTGGCGGCGACGCTGAAGCGGGCGGCGGAACACCGGGGGGCGTCGTTCCTGGAGATTTATCAGAACTGCGTGATCTTCAACCCAAATGAGTGGACGGACCTGAGCGACCGCAAGACGCGGGACAACTCGATCCTCTACCTGGAACACGGCAAGCATATGATCTTCGGGAAGGACCGGGACAAGGGGATCCGGTTGAACGGGTTTACACCGGAGGTCGTGTCGCTGGACGAGGTGGATCTGGATGAGATCCTGGTGCATGATGCGACGTCGAAGCCGCTGGCATCGATTCTGGGGAGCATGGAGTTTCCGGACTATCCGGCGGCGATGGGCGTGATCCGCGACGTGCGCAAGCCGGACTACGCGGGCGAGCTGATGGGGCAGGTGGAGACGGCGCAGGCGCAGCGGGGGACGGGCGACCTGAACCAGCTCTACCTGGCGGCGGACCTGTGGACGGTGGAGGAGAGGGAAGAGGCGGAGGAGCGGGAGTTCATGCCTCTGTCGGCTGAGTTCGACGAGATGCCGATCACGGGACTGGACGAAGAGTATATCGATGAGATGGACAAGCCGGAAGAGGTCGTTTCGGAGTTCCAGGATGTACTGGTGACGAGTACGCTGGCAGAACTGAACCCGAAGGTGCCTATTTCGGTGGGCAGGCGAAGCTCGCTGGCGCGGACAGTGCGGCAGATGAACCAGCACAACATCGGCTGTATGCTGGTTACGGATGAAGAGAACCGGCTGGTGGGCATTTTTACCGAGTGGGATGTTCTGAACCGGGTGGCGGGGCTGGTGGAGGATATGACGCAGGCGACGATCGCCGATTATATGACGGCGGACCCGGTGACTTTGAAGGCGGACCTGCCGATCGCGCAGGCGCTGAATCTGATGTCGATTCACGGCTTCCGCCATGTGCCGCTGGTGGATGAAATCGGCCAGCCGGCGGGTATCATTTCGTTCCGGGATGTGGTCGGGTATTTGAATGAGGCGTTGGAGGGATAGTTTTTAGTAGTCAGTTTTTAGTTTTTAGTGAACTGCGGTGGTCTGTGGTTAGTGGGAGGATTGAGCGCATCCGCCGCCAGCCAGTGTCAGTGGCAACCAGAGAGGGGGGCTTATGAAGATTCTTGTCGCAGGGGCTGCCGGGCAGGTGGGTTGCCGGCTGGTGCGGCAGCTGCTGGAGCGCAATCACGAGGTGCGGGGGACGGTGCTGCCGGACGACCCGGCGCTGGAGCGGCTGGAGGGGCTGGATATTGAGCTGGCGGCGGGCGATCTGACGGATGAGGCCTTTGTGGAAGGCGCGGTGGCAGGGGTGGATGCGGTGATCCATACGGCGAACATCGTGGGGCCGCAGTTTGACAATAATATGCAGATCGACCGGCTGATTGCGCGGGTGAGCGGCAAGCATGCGGACCAGCTGGAGCGGCTGGTTTATACGAGCTCGTCGGGCGTTTTTCCGAACAACGGTGAGACGATTGCGTGCGCGTATCATCCGGTGGACGAGCGGCATCCGAAACGGCCGATGGGGGAGTATTCGCTGGGCAAGCTGATCGGCGAGGAGTTTACGAAGATGGCGGCGCGGGAGACGGGGCTGCGCTTCTCGATTGTGCGGCCGAGCCACGTGCGCTCCGGTGACGCCATTCTCGGCCATTTTACGGTCGGCGCGGTGGCGGGGCTGCTGGAGCGGGGACAGAACGCGCCGCTGGGTGAGCTGCACATGGCCGACGGCACGGAGCTGTGGCACGATGTGCTGGCACGGGCGGAGGACGAGAACCAGCCGTGCAGCGTGCGCGATTTGGATGGACGGCCATGGCTTTACCAGCCGAACGATGCGCGGGATATTGCGCACATGCTGGTGTGTGCGGTGGAGGAGCCGGGCGCGGTGGACGAGTCGTTCAACTGCGGGGCGCCGGCGCCGTTCAGTTTCCCGGAGGCGGCGGCGATCCTGGCCGAGGAGAGCGGTGTGGAGCCGCTGGAGGTGCGGGTGCCGGTGCGGTATCAGTACGATCATGACAATACGAAGGGCCGCAGTTTGATCAGTTTCCGTCCGCGCGGCAGTCTGCAGGCGATGATCAAGTCGGCGCTGATGGTACGGGATGAAGGTTTCATTGACTACGACTGGGAAGGAGTTTCCTGATGTTACGCACCGCTTTTATCGGGGCCGGGCCGCGCAGCCAGGGCGCGCATTATCCGAACGTGAACCGCTTGCCGGAGGTGGAGATGGTGGCGGCCTGCGAGCTGGACGAGGCGCGGCTGCATGAGGTGGCGGTGGCGTATGATTTCCAGTACCGCTACGACGACCACCGGCGCATGCTGGACGAGGTGGACCCGGACCTGGTCTACTGCGTGATGCACGAGCGCTGGCTGCTGCAGCCGGCGCTGGACTGCCTGAACGCGGGCAAGAATATCTTTATCGAGAAGCCGCCGGGGATGAACATGGACGAGGTGCAGCAGATCCACGATGCGGCGGTGGCGAATGACGTGATCTGCGCGGTTGGCTTTCAGCGGCGGCATGCGGCGGTGACGCGGGAGGCGATGAAGCAGGTGGCGCGGCTGGGGCCGGTGTCGACGGCGGTGGGGATCTTCCACAAGCGAATGCTGGGCGAGAATGCGTTCAGTTTCACGACGACGAACTGGGACGATCTGTGCCACGCGGTGGACCTGGTGCGCTATATGGTGGGCGGGGAGCCGGTGGAGGTGACGGCCTACCAGGACAGCTTTGACAGCGATTACCGGAACTGCTATACGGGGCTGGTGCGCTTCGACAACGGGGCGACGGGATTCATTCACGGGAACCGGGCATCGGGCGGCCGGGTGCTGCGCGGGGAGCTGCACGGGACGGGTGTGGGCTGCTATTTCAAGATCCCGCATGAGATCGAGATCACAGAGGATAACGAGGCGCGCACGCTGGGCGGGTGGCAGATCGACGGTGTGGCTGAGGCGGATACGTACCGGTATGACGGTGTGCTGACGATGCACGAGCACATCGTGGACTGTGTGCGCACGGGAGAGAAGCCGCTGACGGATATTCGGGATGCGATCCATTCGATGGCGCTGGTGGCGCAGCTTGAAGGCGTGGACGGCAGGGGGTAACGGCAGGGGAACTTCAGGGGGAACTGCCGGGGGATGGTTGGAATCGTAGACATTGCAGTTGGGGGGAGGGAGATGACTGTTTATAGTTTGGATGAGGTGAAGGAGCGGGGTCTGTTCCCGGGGTTTGTGGGGAAGTTTATTCACAGCGAGAACATGACGTTTGTGTACTGGGATGTTGCGGAGGGTTCGCCGCTGCCGGCACATTCGCATCCGCACGAGCAGGTGATCAATATGTTTGAGGGGCAGTTCGAGATCCGGATTACGGGCGGGGAGACGCGGGTGCTGGGTCCGGGGGATGTGTATGTGATTCCGGGCGGGGCTGAACATTCGGGGCAGGCGATTACGCGGTGCCGGATTCTGGATGTGTTTCAGCCGGTGCGGGAGGAGTATGTTTGGGAGGATTGAGCGGGGCTGAACAGGATGGTTCTGTTCGCCAGGTCCTCTCGCGGCCTCTGAAGATTGAGATTCGTGTGCGGGCGATTTCCTCAGTATTAGCGTAAGTCGGACGTCCCTCTTGTGGGGGACGTTTCTTATTTTGTGTCCACTGGTTCTAACTGTATTGGGCGGCGCCGGACAGCGTCGTGGCGCAACATTACTGTCTGCTCACAGTTCCGACAATTCCGGGAAGTAGGTTGCGAAAAAACCACTATCCCGTGTGAGAAAGGTATCGGCCACCGTAAGTGCATGGGCTCCAATCAGGAAGTCTGTCATAATCCTGCTGCGTGGTCCGCCGGCCCGCCTGTATTGAGCCCAGCGCACTCCGGCTTCATGGGCCATTTCCGTATCAATAGGAGAAATCGTTACACCTATTTCCCGCAGCGCTGCGTCCAGCGTGGTCCGATCCGGAAAGGCTGGAACAAGCTCGGCATAGACAATATCACAGATAAGAATGGCCCCTTGATCGTAGGCATCACGAAGTCTCTCCAGCGATTGCGGACCAAACCGGTCATCGGGGAGAAATACGTCCAGAACGACGCTCGTATCGACAGCGGTGATCATCTGCCGCGCACTTCGTCGAGATATTCGTCGGTATTTCCTCCGTTCAGGATGCCGTAGACGCGCTCCACGGGATGTTTGCCGGCAGGCCGTTTTCGAATCAGGAGACCTTGCTCGGTTGGTGTGATATCGACCTCGACATTGGCGGTCATACCGAAACGGTCGCGCAGATGTTTGGGAATGGTAACCTGTCCTTGTTCAGTGATGCGCATAATCCCTCCAAATAAGAGTCTGTTTTGCCAAAATTATACTTTGACAGTGCGCAAGGCCTAAATTGAACGCGGTCTTCCTTTTTTAGCTGATACCTACACTGTTCTGCGTGTGGCGGTAGGGGAGTCGTAGGTCGGGGAGGATTGTGGATCAGGATTGCTAACAGAGCCGGGTTAGATATGGTATCCTGTGCCTGCCGGGACGGATTCGCTGTCATATAGAAGGTACGCAAATCGCCAAATGGGGAGAGAGCTTTGTCCAGTCGAAGCCCCGGAAGAATTGGAGGATAGCAAATGAAGAATAGTGGTTTTCGTTACTATGTTTTCAACCTGCCGTCCATTCTCAGTGGCGTGTCGCGTATTTTTGATCTGGGTGGCACCTTGAATGATTATGACCCGATATTTCGCAGGGGTCCCGAGGAGGATTTGGCCGCCCTGAGAAGTGACTGGATTGTCATCGGACAAGACTTTCAAGACGCGATGGCGACATATGCAGACAGCGAGATTTCCGAGCGTCTGACACATGAGTGACGTTGGTGAGCACAAGCCTTCAGATCCCCCGGTCGTACAGGAGACAGGCAGTACATCAGTTGAAGTCCTCAGAGAAGTAAGCGTCCGGTCTACTTCGTGGAGCGGGCCTCTCCCCTCACCAGCAGATCTCCAACTGTCTTAAGCAATCGTGCCCGGTGCAGCGGACCGGATCCTGACTCTGACTGAGAAGCAGTCGGAGCACCGGATGGATCTGGAGCGTTCGGTTGTAAGTGGAAACCTCGAACAAAGTAAGTTGGGGCGTTGGGTGGGATGCTGTCAGATGGGGAGTAGGGTTGCCAGGGTTCGGTCGGCGACGAGGACGAGGAATATGAGGGCCAGGTAGAGCATGGAGTATTTGTAGAGGTCGAGGGCATCTTTGCGGGCTACTTCGTGCCCCTCTTTGACCTGGCGGTGGAGCTTTACCACTTTACGAAATAACAGAAGATTCAGCAGGACCGCAACCCCGGTGTAGAGCCAGCCGGCCTCGTTTATGGCGTAGGGGGCGAGGGAGGCGAGTGTCGTCAGGGCGGCGTAGAGGAGCATCTGCTGGACTGTGCGTTTGCTGCCGAGGACGGCGGGCGCCATGGGGATGCCTACGGCCTGGTACTGATCTTTGACGAGGAAGGCGAGCGCCCAGAAGTGTACGGGCGTCCAGAGGAAGATGAGGGCGAAGAGCAGGCCGGCCATCCAGTCGAGGCCATTGGTGACGGCGGCCCAGCCCAGGAGGGGCATGACGGAGCCGGCGGCGCCGCCGATGACGATGTTCTGCCAGGTGGTGCGCTTGAGCCAGGCGGTGTAGACGAGCACGTAGTAGAGCAGGCCGAACCAGGCCAGGAGGGCGGTCAGGAGGTTGGCTGTGAGCCAGAGGATGAGGAAGGAGCCGAGGCTGAGCAGGAGGCCGAATATGATGGCGCTGCGCACGCTGATGACGCCGGTCACGAGGGGGCGTTTGGCGGTGCGGCGCATTTGGCCGTCTATGTCGCGGTCGAGCACCATGTTGAAGACGCCGGCGCCGCCGGTGGCCATGTATCCGCCGACGAGGACGCCGAGGAGGGGCAGCCAGGGGGGCAGGCCGCGGGCGGCGATGAACATGGGGCAGACGGCGGTGAAGAGGAGGAGGGAGATGACTTTGGGTTTGGTCAGGGTCAGGTAGTCGCGCCAGGTGGCGGCGGGCAGACGGGAGGCGGTGTTGATCACAGTGGCTGGACCTCTTTGGTTTGCCAGGGCATGGATGGTGCGAAGCTGCCGGTGCGGGGCGCGCTGAGTGTCAGCCAGCCGGCAATAGACCAGAGGGCGAAGGCGGCCACGGCGAGCGCGAGATGGAGTATCTGGAGCGGAATCGGACCGAGCATAGCCAGATTTACTGTCCCCACGAGCAGTTGCACGACATAGACCAGCAGAAGCATCTTGCGGAAGCGCCGGGCCTGCGGCGCGCGTTTGAACCAGCCGGTCAGGGCGTAGCTTACCCAAAGGTAGACGCCGACGCCGATGCCGAGGAACGGATGCAGTATGCGCAGGCGAATGAGCGGATGGGAAGCGGCGCTGAAATCCTCTCTCAGGCCTTCTTGCAGGGATTCGGGCGGGAACATGGTGTTGCCCATGGCAGAGATGCCGCCTGAGAACATAAGAAACATCATCCCCAACATGCCGACAGCAAACAGAATCTTGAGCCCGGTCTGACCTGTCCAGGCGGGCGGCCAGGTGTGCCCGGGATAGGCGTATACTGTGGTGAGCGACAGGGCGCCGACGAGGAAAAGGGAGTTGAGCAGGTGGAAGGCGACGAGAAGGCCGCGGGCGACGGAGACGTTGTCGCCGGTGAGTCCGGTGAGGACGGTGACGGCGCCGATGAGAGCTTCGATGAGGAGGAATACGGCGGAGGCGATGGCGAAGGGCAGGAAGCCGGGCAGGTCATGACGCAGGCGGACGGCTTTGATAAGCAGCCATACTCCCATGATGAGGGCGACACCGGAGAGGGCGCGGTGGGAGAATTCCATCCAAGTGGCGAGTCCGTGGTCGAGGGGGAGGATTTCGCCCTGGCAGCGGGGCCAGTCGCGGCCGCAGCCGGCGCCGGAGCCGGTGGCTCTGACGAGGGCGCCCTGGAGGATGACGATTGTGTTGATGGATAGGGTGGTCCAGGCGAGGTGGGGGGGTTTCATTGGGGTGGAATTGGATTGGATTGCATAGGTGTTGTCCGGGTAAGACGCAAATTGCTTCCATGATGCCATAGGATTGGGGTGGGTGCTAAATTGGGAGGGAGTGTGGGGCGGTGGGGCGTGTTTTTTGGGCCGGTGCGGGACGAGATTGCGTGGGGGATTCGCCCACGAACTTTGCCTGTCTGCTGTCCCCGCTAGCGGCTACATGCGTTGCAGATCGTCCAGGAATTCGGAGGCGGGGTCGACGCCGGAGACTAGGAGGTGGTCGCGGGCGCGGGTGCAGGCTACGTAGAGCAGATGGCGCTCGGTGTTGTAGACGTCTTCGAGGTCGGTGTCGTCGGTGACTGTTTCGATACGGTCCTGGAGCGGTACAACTTCGTCGTCGCAGGCGATGACGGCGACGGCGCGGAACTCGAGCCCTTTGGCCAAGTGCATGGTACTGATTGAAATATGTCCTGCGGTCGTCTGCATGTCGCTGTCGAGAACAGTGTATGGGAGCCCGGCCTTGTCGGCAGCAGCCGTCGCCCTATGGATCTGATCGGATGAACGGACGAAAAGGCTGATTTCTTCGGGAGCCAAATCTGCGTTTTCCAGTTTCTTAAGCCAGGTTGCGACGGTCTCTATTTCATCTTCTGCCGAGCTGGCGACGACGATTTCCGGCTCAACGCCGTTGAAAACTGATATGGTGCCGGACCGCACTTCGGTGTTGCCGTCGACGTCTGCGATCTCGGGCCCCAGCAGGAGGTCGGAGCGGCGCCTGATCTGGTGTGAGGTACGGTAGTTGACCTTGAGGTTGCGCGCCCGTCCGCGTATCTGGATGCCGAGCGCCTGCCAGGAGAAAGGTTGCTGGAAAATGCGCTGGCCGAGGTCGCCGGTGAAGAAGAGACCGTTCGGTTTGTCGGTGCCGAGGGCGCGGAGAAAACGCAGTTGTGATACGCCGACATCCTGGCACTCGTCGACGATAACGTGATCGAAGGGGGACCGCTGCGTTTCGTCAAAACGGTGCGCCAGCTGGCCGTACATCTGGGCGCGGGTGATCAGCCCATCTGATTTCAGGCTCGCGCGCACATTCTCAAATATGGACCAGAGGGCCTTGCGCTGCGTTTCGGGCAGGCTGCGGCGGCGGCCGAGGCGGGGTACGTCGCGATAGGCCTCCCACGTGTCCAGTTGCCAGGCATCGACGACCCGATCCCACTCTGTACGGATGAATCCAGACGAGAACCTGCTATCGTCGGCCGCGGCGGTCGCCTCTTCGATACGCTGGTCGATCTGTTCCGATGATGCAAGCGTGAACGCGCCCAAGTTGAGTTGGTAGAGCCTCTCTCCCAGGGCGTCGATGGCGTAGACTTCGATGCGTTCTGCGAGACGCGGCTCCGAGTTGATCAAGATGCGCAGCTTGCTGCGAAGGGCATTGGCCAGCGTTTCTGAGAATGTCGTGAGCAGAACGCGGGCATCGGGATAGGTGCGGGCAAGATGGACGGCGCGGTGGAGGGCGACGATGGTCTTGCCGGTGCCGGCTGAGCCTGATACGCGGGCGGGGCCGTTGTAGGTGCGCTCGACCAGGTCTCTTTGGGCAGGATGGAGAAAGACGACCCACTTGTCCCAAGGGTAGTCGAGGGCGCGTTGAAGCTCGTCCAGGTCGTGCATGACACGGAAGCGGCGGCGGGCGTCGGGATGCTCGAAGGGGTCGGATTCGGACGAGGTATGGCTGGGCAGCGGCGGCGTGCCGCCGGTGGCAAGCTCCAGCAGGGCTTCGGCGGCCTCGACGGGCAGATGATCGGCAAGGTCGAGGAGGCTGTTGTCGTCGGCCTGGCGCACGTCGGGCAGCCACTCGGCGGGTACACCGTAGTTGAGCAGGTCGTCGTCGGAGATTTTGGCGAAGGGGAGTGGCTTGGGCTTCTCCACCTGTACGTAGACCGGGACTTCGATCTCCTTGACGGTCTCGCGTATCTCGACCAGTTGGGCTGCGCCGGTCCTGGGGTGGGTCTCGAGCCGGCGGCGTTGGGCCCAGCGGTAGGCGTCGTCGTGGTGATCGACGTAGCAGAGAAGAAGGCTTTTTTGTGTGCGGTGGATGATGATACGGATGTCGGAACTGACGCGCACCGACCAGAAGTTTGGATCACGGGTGCGGTCGACCCGATGGAACCGCAGGCCCGGACGAGACGGATCCATTTGCATGTCGAAAGCAGTTGTCTTCACTGTTTTCTGTTCGTCGCCTGTCAGCTTGGCGAGGCTGTCGGTGAAGGTGTCGGCGATCCTGAATTCCATGGAGGCAGCGGTCAGTGGTTAGGGGGCGGGGGTCAGCGGTTAGCCCACGCGGAAGATTTTCATTACTTCGTCGCCGAGGTGGTTGATGACTTTGACGGCGATGCGGCCGGAGGCGGGTTTTTCGAAGGGGCGGGAGGTGTCGCTGTGCAGGGATGCCCAGGCGTCGGTGTCGATCTCAGCCTTGAGTGTGGTCTTGAGGGCCTTGTAGGGGTCGTTGGCGCCGAGAAAGTAGGCGTGGCGGACGAAGAAGCTTTCGCCGTTGTAGTCGGTGTCGACGAACCAGCAGGCGATCCCTTCCGGGCCGTCGCTGCGTACTTCGCCGGTGTTGGGGTGAAAGACGTCGACGCCGTTGACACGTACTTTGATCTGATTGTCTTCGGCGTCGAGGAGATCGATGTCGGGCTCCCCGAATATGACGAAGAGGTTGCCTTTGCCGGTGTTTTTGAGATCGGCGGCCATGTGGAGGTCGGCGTTCATGCGTGCTTTGAGCACGGGGATTTTGCCCAGTTTTTCGAATTCGATTGTGTGGGCTTCGTAGTTGAATGCGCAGGCGATGAGCAGGTCGAAAGCGCCGTCGGCGGCCTCGCGGGCAGCGTCGACGAGGTCGGGGCGGGAGACGGTGCCGAATTCGGGGCCGATGAAGATGGCGGCGCGGCGCTGGATGGCGTCTTCCTCGCCGCCTTCGAAGAAGCGGCCTTCGGCGCAGACGTGATGGCCGGGCCAGGGGGTGAGGGAGGTGAAGTCGATGCGGTCCTCTTTGTGGGCCTGCTGGACGCCGGCGGTCCTGAGGTTCTCAAGGATGATAGAGGCGAAATCCTGGACGCTTCCGTAACCGGCTCGCCCTTCGCCGAAGGTCTCGATGAACTCGTCGTTTTCGTCGACGGCGAGGACACGGTGGGGGGAGATGCTCTCGACGGTAAAGGGGCCGGCGACGCGCACTTTGTTGCGGTCCTCGTAGGGCTTGTCGTAGAGGTATTCGTAGTCGGCCTTGGCGGCGATGGAGGCGTCGATCTCTTGCTGGCGAGCGATACGCTGCTGCCACCAATTTTCGTGCAGTTTCTTTACGTCGTGCGGCCAGTCTTCTTCGGCCTCACGGGGGATCTCCCATTCCTCCCAGGCTGTGCCCAACGCTGCGTTGATTCTCTCGCGCAGTGGCTCCAGCGTTTGCTGGAAGTCCTCCCAGATGACATCGATTTCGGTGTTGTTGGCGATGGCGCGGAGAGTGATGTGGGGCACGCGCTCGTAGACGAAGCCCTGGCGGATATCGCCGAAGCGAGGGGACTCGGAAGGGGCTTTGCGCTCGATTTCGGCCTCTTTCAGCTGGCCCTCGCGGCTGTCGGAAAGCAGGTAGTAAGGGTAGCGGGCACCCATAATGCGAGCGCGGGCCAGGGCGAGGGCGACTCGAGAGGTGTCAATCGTGATCCAGCGGCGTCCCCACTGTTCGGCGACGTAGGCGGTAGTGCCGGAGCCGCAGGTGGGATCGAGGACTAGATCGCCCGGGTCGGTGGTCATGAGGATGCAGCGCTGGATGACCTTGCGAAGTGTTTGAACGACATAGAGCTTTTCGTCACCGAATCCACTTATCCCCGTGTCGGGCCACGCGGAACCCATCGGATAGTAGAGTGCATCATCGAAATACCTCACGTATCGAGGAGTATTACCAATCCTGATTAATCGTCCTGCCTTCCTGAGCCGTTCAACTCCCGAAAAGTTGGACTTCCATCCACCCTTTTTCGGTGCATTGATCTTGCGGCCATTGAGATCAAAACCAAAGATGGTTGTTTCATTACCGGTCTGCGATGTAAGGTCGCCGTGTGCGAAGAGACGACCTTCATTTTTCTCATTTGGATCACGTATTCTCTTGAATTCTCCCGACTCCGACATCGCATGGTTGTATTGGGTTGCGCCTATCGCACCCCTCACTCGCTCAAGATAGGGGCGGCGAAACTTAAGCTGATCCTTTTTTCGCGAGTACCATAGTAGGTAGTCAAAAGTCTCGTCAAGAAATCTTCCCCCTAGCCCAGTTGTTTTGGAAAATTTCAGAGTCACAATAAAATTGTCCTCACCGAATACTTCGTCCGCTACCGCTCGCACGAGGTGAACATTCTCATCCCCGATTTGCACAAAAATCGAGCCGCTCTCGCTTAACAGATCGCGCGCAACTGTCAGCCGGTCGCGCAGGTATGTCAGGTAGGAGTGGATTCCGTCGCGCCACGTGTCACGGAAGGCCTTTACTTGCTCCGGCTCCCGCGTGATGTGGGCCTTTCCGTCCTTTACGTTGCGGTCGGTTGTAGACCACTGGAAGTTGGAGTTGAACTTGATGCCGTAGGGCGGGTCAATGTAGATGCACTGCACCTTGCCGCGCAGGCCTTCGCGCTCGGCGAGGGAGGCCATGACCTGAAGGCTGTCGCCGAGAACCATGCGGTTGGACCAGTTGGCGTCGTGCTGGTAGAACTCGGTCTTGGCGTCCTCGGAGGGCAGGCCGTTGAAGTCGGCGAAGAGATCGGCGAAGCCGGGCTGGATATTGCCGTCCTGCGCGCGGCGGGCCTGCTCGCTACGATGCATCAGGTCGTCGACGAGGACCTTGGGATGGACGCGTTCCTGGATGTAGAGAGGGGGCACGTTGACGACGAGGTCGGACCAGTCCTGCTCGTCTTTGCCGCGCCAGACCAGCTGCGGGTCGAGGTCGCGGTTGCGGCGTTCGTAGGCGACGCGGAGGGGGGACTGGTCTTCTTCCTGCATGAGGGGCTGGTGTTCGGCGCTGGGGAGGTTTTTGCGGTTTGCCTTGCCGTGGGTGAGGGTTTCGACGGTCCTGGTCTTCTTTCGCCGTTTTGGCATCTAACTGCTGTCCTCGCTTGTTGTTGTGTCCAACAGGTTTCGTAATGCGGGCAGGAGATCGGGGATGTCGGTGCGGATGATGTCCCAGATAACGTCATCGTCCAATCCCAGATAGGCATGGGCCACGCGGTTGCGCGTCCCGATTATTCGGCGCCACTGAATTTCCGGGTGTGCTGCGCGCACTTCGTTGGGGACATGGGTTGCGGCCTCTCCGATCAGTTCAAGATTGCGCAGGGTAGCGTCGTAAGTGAACTGGTCCGCAATGAAGGTATCCTGATCCAGTCCGGCGGTGTAGGCCAGGACTCTTTCGCTGAATTCGATCATGTCTTGAATGTAGAAACGCCAGCTGCGGGCTTCGCGGCCGCCGTCAGACACTGACGGCCTCCCGTTCCACGTAGGGGCGCAACTCCACGCGCAACGCCTTGTCGGTAACCAGGTCGACCTGGAGGCCGAGCAGGTCTTCGATATAGAACTGGGTTCCGAAGTAAGTGTCCGAGGTGGCGGGTCGGTCGAACCGCACCAGGATGTCGACATCGCTTTCGCCAGCAGCCTGGTCGCGGGCAAAGGATCCGAACAGCGCGAGTTCGGTGACGCCAAAGCGTTTCGAAAGCGTGGCCTTATGGGCGCGCAGCAGGATAAGAACTTCGTCCCTGGTCATGGTTGTACCGCGAGCCTTCCCGGTCATGCCGCGCGCTGCAGGAGCTTGCGATTCAGGTCTTCATGCGCGGCCAGCGACGAGATCATATCACCGCCCACGTCGGAGAGTCGCGCCAGATCCAAGCGCGGGATCTCGGTCTGGTCTTCGAAGACGAGGATCGATTCGAAGCGGAGATCATGCCTATGGAAGTAGGATAGCATTATCGTCGTCAGTCGCGCTTTGTCGCGGTTGGGCACACCGTAGAGGAACAGCGGATCCCCGCTCTTGCCCTCGATGCGGTAGTCCACCGGATAGGCCTGGGCATTGGGAACTTGCGGCAGATAGTCGCGTTCGATCTTGGCTTCATCTATCCGGTTGGACAGGAGATCGGCCAAATCGTCATAAAAGGTGGAGCCGACATTGGTGCGCGAGAGCAGCGTCAGATCATACACGCGCGTCAACGCTTGTCCGAAGGTGAAAAGTGCTTCAGGCAGACGGTCAGGCGGGGTATCCAGGCAAAAGGCTCCGCCGTCCCCATCCCAACCTAGTCCGGTCTCGCCCATGATGCGTTCTAGAAGCATCCCACGGGTTCCATCCATGAACGAGTCGACGTCATGCTCGTAGCTGATGTGCATGAGCGTATGCCCGCGGTCGGACAGACGCAGTCCGCCGGATGCCGCCTGGGAAAGGTGGATTGGGTAGCGGTCGCCGTCGGGGAACTCGAAATGCGTGCGCAGCATCAAGGCACCGTCTGGGCGCGCGTCGACTCTGACGTCTTCACAGAGACGCTCGCAGAGCAGGTTTCGAAGGGCAATGGGCTCGATGGTCATCAGAACAGCTTATGCATGTCGGGTTGGGCTCTTATTCCTGCCAGATTGAAGTCCTCTATCAGACAGTAAAGGGCGCCTTCCAGGGTCTCAAAGCGGTTGGTCTCCTGCGCCTCGAATTCGGGCTTCCTGCCGGCCGCTATGGCCCTTTCTGAAGCGCGATGGATATGTGAACGATAAGAAATGTCACCGTGTTCATGGCTGGGATGGCTAAAATACTACCAGCGGTAAAGGGACTTGGGCAAGCCGTCTGCGGTGTGTACAGATTACGTTGATGGTGTAAGAAGCCAAAGACGGCGTCCCGCAGTGCAATTTTAGGGGCCCACGCTTTTTTCGATTGTACTGTTGAATGCCGCTTCCACTCCGGCTGCGAAGTCCCCTCCGATTTCGTACACGTCGGTAAACTCTGTGAACGCCCAGCGGCCGAACTCGCCGGCGGCGTTAACGCCCGGTACCCAGTAAGTCTGCATCGTCGACTTCTTTTCCTTGGCGTCCTCGCCGCGGTAGCCTTTAATCTCGACGACCAAGTTCAGGGGGTTGTCCGGGCCGCGGCCGTCGTCGACCTGAATGATGAAGTCCGGAATGTACAGGCGATTGGTCGAACCGTGCTTGTAGGGGACGGTGAAGCCCAGGCTGTGGTTCTTGACGTAGGCGCGCACGCGAGGATGTGCCTCGGCGACGCGGCAGAATTCGACCTCCCAATTGCTGTCGAGGATAGCATAGTTGACATGGCATTTACTGGGATCGGTCTTCCAGCGCAGTGCTTTGGAGGTACGGAAGTTGACAAAGCGGGTGGAGCCGACGGGGTTGTAGGGGTCGAGCAATACTTTGATCCTGTTGCCTTCCAAGTTCGTGCGCGTGATGGCGGCAGCGATACGCTCGCAGGCCATATCGGCCAAAGGTACGAACATCAGCTGCGCGGAATAGGCGTCGCCTTTGCAGACCAGGCACTGGTTGAGCCACTGGTTGGTGATCCGTTTCAGTCTACCGAAGAGATGAAGCTCGGCGGCGGCGCCGACGTCACGCCACTTGGTGTTGAGCAGGTGCGTGGACAGATTGAACAGGAGAGTAGAGCGGCGCAGATCGTTTGTATGGATGAGGTTGAGGTCAACGCTTTCGCCGATAATGCCGGCGTTGGTTGTATGGGAGGGGCCTATCAGTTTGGGTGTCAGCTCGAGCACTGAATCCTCATTGAATTCGGCGGAAAGCTGTTCTTTGGGCAGATCGACGCGGTAGCCGGCTACGTTGGGGAAACGGATTTCGAGGTGATCGCGCTCCGGGCTGACGGCCATGACATGGACCGTTGGCGGCGGCTTGTGCGGGGGCGCTACCACGGGCCGGGCCGTGAAATCAAAGGGGACGCCGAGGACATCAGCATATTCGGCGTCGAACAGCTCCTGGTCATTCAGTTCATAGGAGTAGCGCCGCAGGGCCCGCCCAACCACCTGCTCGCAAAGGAGTTGTGTGCCGAATGCTCGTACACCCATGATGTGCGTCACGGTGTTGGCGTCCCAGCCTTCGGTCAGCATCGAGACGGAAACGACGCAACGCACAGAACCGCCGAGACGGTCTTCCTTACCGACAGTGTTCATCACCTCGCGCAGTAGATCCTGGTCGCTGATATTGTCGGCCAGGCTCCGGTCTCCGGTGCGGTCGACGATCTCGCGCCGGTACTGCTCGATCTCTTGCGCGGCCATTTTGCGGAAATTGGTGTCGAGGGCCTCGCCGGACTCAAGCTGCTGGCTATCGATCAGAACGGTGTTTGGCTTGGGGAGGCGGTTGCCATGGTCGTCGAAGTTACGGAACAGGGGCAATCTTCCCTGTTCGAGAGATGTCGAGCCGTCTTCATTCTGACGATGGAAGCCGGAGATGTAGTCAAAAACCAGTTTGGACGTCGAGGTATTATTGCAGACGATTACAAAGCAGGGGGGTACGGGGATCTCCGCATCCTTCCATAGCTTGTAGGTATCCTTGTAATGGCCGTAGAGGGCCTCAAGCGCAGTTTGCAGCGGCAGAGGCAGGCTAAGCGGGTCGAGGCCCGCCGACTTGCCCCGGCCCTTCTTGGGCATGTTGGGCCGGATTTCATCCCAGAGAAAGCGAAACATAGGGGCGTCGCCACCCGGGATGTTGTCGGCGACGGGGACGCGCGGCAGTTTGACGATGCCGCACTCGATGGCGTCCATGAGGGAGAAGTCGCTCACGGTCCAGGGAAAGAGCGTGCCCTCGCGGTATCCGGAGCCACGCAGAAAGAAGGGGGTAGCGGAGAGGTCGACTACCCGGGAGACGCCCACCTTGCGCTTGATTGTTTCCAGCCCGTTTATCCAGACGCGGGCGGCCTCATTGTTCTTTTTGGCTTCCTGTCTGTCTTCCCCTTTGGGCTTGTCTTCCTCCTCCTCACCCTGCTTGCGCCGGTAGCAGTGATGCCCTTCGTCGTTCATGACGAGGATGTTCTTCAGGTTCATCAGATCGGGCATGACCCGCTGAATCATTTGGCCCTCGGTCTCTCGGGTCTTGAGCTCGCCGTCCCGTCCCTGCAGCAGTTCGCGGCCCACTTTGGAAAGCTGCATACGTTCGCGAGGCATGAAGGCGTGGTAGTTGGTGATGACAATCTTGGCGCGCTTGAGATCTTCGAGCATTTCGGCGGGTACCAGTTCGCGGCTGTTGTAGTAGCTGTCGGGATCGTTGGGCTGGAGCACGCGCAGCCGGTCGCGGATGGTGATGCCGGGCGCGACGACGAGGAAGCCGCGGGTGAAATTGTCGCTCTGGGGCCGGCGGACGGCGTTGATGGTCTGCCAGGCGATGATCATGGCCATGACGGTCGTCTTGCCGGCGCCGGTAGCGAGTTTGAGGGCGATGCGCAGCAGTTCAGGGTTGGCTTCCTTGTTGGCGCTGTCCAGGCGCTGGAGGATAGGCCTACCCTGGGGTCCCATTTTGGGCGCGACCTCGGTCAGCCAGATCAGGGTTTCGATGGCTTCGACCTGGCAGAAAAAGGGGCGGTAGCTGCTGAACTGGTGGCTGCGCCAGTGTTGGAGGAGGCGGGCGGTTTCGGGACTCACGCCCCAGCTGTTGGGGCTGGGAAGGCGCCGCCAGTTGTCGACGCGGCCGCGAATCTCATTGACGGAGGCGGAGACGTCGTAGAGCTGATCCTCGTCGGAAAGACCGCTGCCGTTGTTGAGTTCGAGGCGGGCCTGTTGCGCGGAAACCTTGGTGAGCTTGGGCTTGGGTATTGGCGAAATGAACTCGGCACTGCGGCGGCCGTTCAGGATCTGGTGAGTCGGCTGGCCGTCGGAATCGAGTTCCCAGTACTGGGTAGGGTACTCGTAAGGGGAGTTGAGGATTGGTTGATTGAAGAATCGGTTTTGCATGGATGGTCCAGGGATTCTCAGCAGTTGGGATTGACAGGTAAAGCGTGCGCTATTTTGCGAGAGTTCGTTGCGGATGTCAGACGGTCCGCCTGCTACAGTGACATTTGGAGCGATTGGCAGCGTTAAGCTAACGTTTGGAGTGCCACTCCGCCTGAACGATTCTTTGCCCGACGGCTTCGGGGCATTATACCAGACTCGCGCCAGCATAGGGATAGATCTCGTTTCAATGGGTGCATCCCAAATTTGGGGTGGGAATAGTCTGGCGGCTTTTGGAAAGACGCAGTGGAGGCGCCAGGCCGGACATTGTCGTGGGTTCCGTCAGTTGGAGGGGATGCGAAGGGAGGCATAGGGCCGGCACCTACGGGGATCTGATGAGACGGGCGGGACGTGGTGTGGCTGGACACCTTCGATAGGGCACCTGTTAGGAATATCGACACCCGGTCGGCCAGGGATGTTGTAGGAGAGGGGGCGTTGCGGGGGCGGAGCCCCCGCACAAGGGAGGGCCGAATAGGCCCGACCGCCCAGAACTGCAGTGGTCAGTGGTCAGTAGTCGGTAGTCAGAAACGGCGCTCTTTCTGGCGGAAACTGGAATGGGAGCCGACCATGGCTTGGGCGCCTCCAGAGGTATACGAAAGTTCGCCACCAATTTGGGACGCACCCGTTTCAATTTACCAAGACCGGGACAAAACTATGACTTCCATGCTCGATACATTCAGGTACCCGCCTACAGAGTTTTCTGTGCTGCCGTTCTGGTTTTGGAATGATGAGCTGGATGCGGGGGAGATCCGGCGGCAGATTGGGGATTTCGGGGCGCATGGGGTGCATGGGTTTGTCATTCATCCGTGCGTGGGGCGGCGCGGAGGGGAGATAGTGTATGTGGTCCCAGACGGGGCTGAAAATTCTGGGAAGGCGGTTGCAAGGTGCCGCATCCCAGGTGTGTTTCAGCCGTTGCGAGAGGGGTACGTGTGGGAGGATCGGTACAACGAAATAGGGGATCTTGAGGTGACTTCCCGTGAAGACGTAGTATTAAAGGGAACGCATTTCACTATTGATTGCGATCTCTGCTACATTCCAAAGACAGCCTTATGATGGTCCCGTCTGGCCGCCGCCTCCTTATATGGTAGTATCATCGCAATCCCACACCGTGATGACCTGTTGGATGCGCGGTTCGCCGTGCTCCGCTCAGAGCCGGCCGCATCCGTCTGGATGCACCTTATTTTGCCCGTTTCGTGGTTCAAACATTGGGGCTCACCATATACCTCCCCCGCCCTTGTGAGGATTATTAGGATGCCCTCTCACAGTATTTGGCGAAGTATGGGCTTTGCTATCGATGGGTTGCGCTATGCCTTCAGCAGTCAACGCAGTCTTCGAATAGAAAGCATTATTGCAGGATTTATTGTCGTGATTGGATTTGCTCTGGGCATCAGCAGGCTGGAGTGGGTTATCGTGATTATTTCGATTTCCTTTGTCATCGGGCTGGAACTGGTCAACACCGCTATAGAAGCAGTAGTTGATCTGGTGTCTCCCGAATATCATCCAGTCGCGAAAGTCGCCAAAGATATGGCCTCAGCCGCCGTTCTGACAAGCGGGGTCGGAGGGCTAATTGCTGGGCTTGTTATCTTTGGCGCTTACATACTCAGGGATGGACTATTCTGAAAGAGTCGTTGAGGATCCGGAGATTTCCAAACAAAGCTGCCGGATTGACACCGAATACTTCTCATCGTCAGTAGCTGATATGGTCCGCTGGACTGGTTTGACGGCCCCAAGCTTGAAGGCCAGCCAATGCCGCCTCCCATTGTTCCGGCGACACAAACACCACCGCAGATTGGAGTGGTTAGGTCTCTCCGATAATGGGTTGACAGGGACAGTTCCGCAGGAGTTGGGCGAACTCATTCAATTGAAAGTATTGTACCTTTCCAGTAACCAGTTGAGTGGTTCAATTCCGTCCGAGTTGGGCAAGCTGATCAACCTGACCATACTGGATCTCTGGGACAATGAGTTGAGTGGGGCGATTCCGCCAGAGTTGGGCAAGCTCACCAATCTTAGCGAGTTGTATCTCTCGGAAAATCAGTTAAAAGGGTGCATACCCGAAGTATGGCGAAATGTAGAAGTAGGCGATTTGGAGACACTCGTATTGCCGTTCTGTGACGAGGAGTAAACCGTAGTCTTCTGCAAGCCGGGCTGTTTCATCTTCTGGGTCTGCTTAGTCCGCCAAGCCCCACATTTACGGCTTACCTCACATCACAAAAATCCAAACTTAATAGACCTCCAAAACACGCTTCTACGACCCCTACGCAGCCTTTTGCCCCTGAAGTGGGCCCCAAAAAGCCAAGGCACTTCAAAGTCCTCAATCAGCGTGGGTAACATTGGATATAATTCCCAAACATTGGGACTCACCATATAGATGTGCACAAGTTGATAGGACACTCAATCGGAAAGTTTGGCCACCCCTCAATTTCAATCGTCTGCCCATTCCAACCTAACTTTCAGCCCATTCAAGTGATTCCAGTGCAGGTGCCCTTCATGCTGTAATCTGCCGACGACGATTCCCGGTGCAATCCCCTGTTCTTCTGCAAACCGTTGAACATCTGTAGCTCCAAAACGCTGGGCGCTGACGAATCTTTTCCAGTTAGGTTTAGAAACCAGGAAGTGCGCTGCCCAATTGTCCGCCTCAGCTTCATCAGCACCATTACCATTCCTGGTCCCATCCACGAACACATTCCTTTTGCTGTGCAAAAGAAGGTGCGCTGCTTCGTGAAACAAGCTGAACCAGAGGTGATCGTCCGATTTGTGGCGTGCGCTCAGAGCGATGACCGGCTTGCGGGGTGAAAGCCACCATGCAGCACCGCTAAGGCGGGCCCCCGGCAGCGGTTTGACCAAAACCAGGGCGACACCTGCATCATTGCATAGTTTTCGCGCATCTTCGAGCGCCTGAGGAATCTCTGCTCGCGTCAACTGACGGATCCCTTTCAGCGCCTTTGCAAATGCAGGCCTGTCGAACTCATCTATTGTCTGAGTCTCAGCCTCAATCTCCACAAGTCGAAGCCACGCCGCCAAGGCGAAGTCATTACTCTTAAAGCTTGGCGAATGTCGAAAGGCTACAGCAACTGCTTTGTAGCGGTTCTTCCATGCCTCTACAGACGCCACACCAAAAAATCTCAGCAACTCCGATACCTTTTCGCCGGCCGACGTTACTCTGTGAATAGCGCCCCTTTTGACAAGCTCGCTGACGGGGAAGCTGCGCGCCCAATCGGCGGACGCTTCGGCTTCCCTCGCCTCGGCCTGTCGCATAAGGTGTAAGCGATAGCGTTTCTCAATGCCAAGCCAGATGTTTGCACTGACCCCCAGAACTTTCTCGAACTGGAGCGCTGTCTTCGCTTCTACGGGCGCTTTCCCGGCAATGATGTCGCTAATGAACTTGGGAGAGCGCCCACATCGCCTTGCAAACTCGGCCTGCGAGATCCCGTTCGCCTCCAGCCGCTCCTCCAGAACCCATCCCGGCGGTACGGCATAATCGGGCTGGAACGGATAGGATGTTGGAACCATGCCTTTTTCCTCCTTCAGTGATAGGCAGTCACTTTGATAACCAGGGTTGCGTTCCTAAACACGGAGTACTGCTCGATTGCCATTGCTCCTAATGATAGTCAACCACCTCTAGTACGGTGATCGCCGTCACCTGTTCAATGTTGATCCCGCCATCCGCTTTGCGCGGCAGCGGATCATGAGCCGGCACGAAGACAAGCCTGTAGGGGTGGACAAGGTAGACGGCAAACTGCTCGTCCCGGTCGCCGGTGAGTTGGTGCATTCGGTCGGGCGGCGTTGCCGGCACTTCTGACAGCGTCTCGGCATCCAGCAGAACTGCAAGCCGAATCATGATTGTGCGGGCTGCACGGGCTCCGTATTCTCTTCTGAGTGTCCTCTCTGAACTAAAGACCTTCGCAAGTTTACGGTTTCTGAAAGAGATTTCCATATGGTTGCCCGCACGAACATCGCTTTTTTTATTACCAAAATGGTAACATAATTCAACGCAATTGTCAAATGGATTTGCTTTCTCTTACAGAACTTGCAACAGTTCGTGCCGCCCCAGCCAGTGCCGATTTTTGTCGTCGGGGAAGGGGGAGTCGATGGGTGGGGG
>WTGY01000024.1 GCA_011523365.1 Caldilineaceae bacterium | reverse complement strand
CTCCGCCCCCGCAACGCCCCCTCTCCTACAACATGCCTGGTCGACCTGGTGTCGATATTGGTGACAGGTGCCCAGTCGAAGGAGTCTGGCCAGACCACGTCCCGCCACTCACATCAGCTCCCCGTAGGTGCCGGCCTAGTGCCCGCCCTCGCACCCCCAGCTGACGAACTCCACCGTACGGCCAGAGCAGGCACACGCACTGCGTCTCGCCAAAAGACGGTAAACAGTTTCAGCCACCGCTGGCACCGATTCCCCGCCTGACTGTTCCCACCCCAAATCAGGGATGCACCCACTCTGGATGCACCTCTTCCATCCGCCCGTCCAAATGTGCTAGAATGTAGACTCTGGAGTTTCATGACCGATACGATTAGTACGCACCTTGATCCCATGACTGCGCCAACGCGCGACGCCTCATTTGAACAGGGGCACATGCAACCAACTCTCCTGGCCGCAGACGGCGAACGGGCCAAACCGGCCGCCGCACTGTCGGAACTCCAGATCCGCGACTTCGCGATCATCGACCGGCTGCACCTTCGTTTCCACACCGGACTGAACATTTTGACCGGGGAAACCGGCGCGGGCAAGTCGATCATTATCGACGCCATCGGCCTGCTGTTAGGGGACCGGGCAACCGCGGAGATGGTGCGGGCAGGCGCAGACCGGGCGGAGGTCGAAGCGGTCTTCCAGTTGGAAGCAGGGATGCCGCCGAGCGTACCCGATAGACCACAGAGCGCTCCCGACGGCGCGCTCGCAGCGAACGACATCCCCAGTCTGTTGGAAACCGAAGGGTTGGACGATCCCGACGCGCCGGAGAGGCTGATCCTCAGTCGGGAGGTGCGCCGCAGTGGACGCAATTTCTGCCGCATCAACGGGCGCACGGTCTCCCGGAAGCTATTGAGTGAACTGGCCGCCCTGCTGGTCGATATCCACGGGCAGGGGGAGCATCTGAATCTGCTTCGTCCCCGCACACATGTGGATATTCTCGACCGGTACGGCGGCTTGCTGCCGCTGCGCCGCAAGGTGGCTGGGAAAGCGAACCAGATTCAGCGGGCCCGCAGAGAGTTGGAGCGGATGCGCAGCGACGCGCGTACCATCGCGCAACGGCTCGACCTGCTCAGCTTTCAGGCAAAGGAGATTTCTGAGGCGGCGCTGGAAGCTGGTGAAGAGAGAGAGCTCGAAGTGGAGCGCAAGCGGCTGAGCAACGCCGAAACGCTCTTGCAGCTGGCAAACGGAGCGGCAACCCTGTTGAACGAGGGCGAAGGCGGGATGCCGGGGATCACCGACGTCCTCAGCGAAGCCGTCGGCCGCGTCGAGCGGCTGGCCCGCATCGACGATGGCATGGTCGCCGCGGCCGCGACCGGTCAGGGGCTGCTGGACGAACTGTCCGATCTGGCGCGCGATCTACAGGGCTACGCCGACGGGTTGGAGTTCAATCCGCAGCGGCTGGTCGAGGTCGAAGAACGGCTGGCACTGATCGAGAATCTCAAACGCAAGTATGGCGACACGACCGAGGAGATCCTGGCCTTCGCCGCCGCAGCGCAGGTGGAGTTGGACGAGCTCGACAACTGGGAGGCGCAGACGGCCGCGCTGGAGGAGGAGGAAGAGAAACTTCTGCTTGAGATCGGAGCACTGGGCGCAGAGTTGAGCCAGGCGCGGGTCGCGGCCGGCGAGAAGATAGCCCGACAGGTAGAAACGGAACTGGAGCAGTTGAGTATGCATCGCGCCCGTTTCGCCGTCGCTGTGGAGGCGGAGGAGCAGGAGGATGGCGCATACCTTCCGGATGGGCGGCGCGTCGCCTTCGGCAGCCACGGCGTCGATCAGGTTGAGTTTCTGATCAGTGCAAACCCCGGCGAGCCGGTCAAACCGCTGGCCAGGGTCGCTTCCGGGGGCGAGACCGCGCGCCTGATGCTGGCGTTGAAGGGCGCGCTTACCCAGGCCGATCAGACCCCGATTCTGATTTTCGATGAGATCGACCAGGGCATTGGCGGCCGTGTGGGCGGTGTCGTCGGCGAGAAGCTTTGGAACCTGACCGGCCAAGGGCCGCAGCCCGATACCGCCTCCAATGACGCTGCCGAAAACGAGCCGAACAGTAACCCGCTGCGCCATCAGGTGCTGTGCATCACCCATCTGCCCCAACTGGCTGCGTTTGCCGACTTCCACCTGACCGTGCGCAAACACACATTCGAGAGTGACGGCGAACTGCGCACCGGCACCGACGTGCTTCCGGTCGAGGGGCCGGCACGCATCGAGGAGCTGACCCAGATGCTGGGGGCCGTCAGCGACGCCGGGCGCCAGTCGGTCGTGGAGATGCTGGCTGCCGTCAATCGATTGCACAGCAGCGGCCCGTGACCGGCAGCCTCTGCATTCGGTCGCGGGCGGTAGACAGGAAGGCTCGAGATGTTTAGACGCGACAGGAATTACACGCATCAGCGAAACAGTACAGTGCTGACAACGCTCTATCGCACCTTCTATCTCTCCTGTCTGCTGTTGGGGATGCTCCTGACCGTGATAGACGGTGTGCAGGCAGCCAGTCTTCCCGGGCCGAACCGTGCCGGCTCGCCTGCCCATGAGAAGGCGAGCTCTTCGCAGACGGACTCACAAGTCGTTTTGGTTTTGACGTTCCGCGGGGCGGTGACGCCGGTGCTGCGTCAATATCTCAGCGGGGCGATCGAAGACGCGCAGCTGGAGGGGGCCGAGGCGGTAATCCTGCGCCTAGATACCCCCGGCGGCAGTGTCGATGTGACCAAGCAGATCGTGCAGGATATGCTGGCCTCGCCTGTGCCGGTTGTTGTATATGTCGCGCCGGCCGCGGCACAGGCCGGCAGCGCGGGCACCTTTATCACCCTGGCCGGGCACGTTGCCGCGATGGCGCCCGGCAGCAGCATCGGCGCGGCCAGCCCCGTCGGCGGCCAGGGCGAAGACATCGGCGACACCATGGAGGCGAAGGTTGTAAACATCCTCAGCGCCGACATCGAGAATCTGGCCTCGCGTCGCGGCGAGGAGGCGGTGGAGTGGGCCGTCGCGGCGGTGCAGGAGGCGGCCGCGGCGACGGACACGCGTGCGCTTGAGATGGGCGTCATCGACTTCATCGCCACCGACGTGGCCGATCTGCTGGATCAGATGGACGGCTTTGTCGTCACCGTGCAGGGTCAGGAACGGACGCTGCGCACCGCCAATGCCCGGATTATGCCGCAGGCGCTGTCGCCGTTGCAGGAGTTTCTAAACTTTATCAGCAACCCCACCGTCGCTACGATTCTGCTGACCCTCGGCTCCATCGGGCTCATCGCCGAAATCTACAATCCCGGCACATTCATTCCGGGCATGATCGGCCTGATAAGCCTGCTATTGGGGCTGTATTCGCTGGGCCAGTTGGAGGCGAACTTTACCGGGCTGGCCCTGATCGGGCTGGCGCTGATTCTGCTGGTGGCCGAGGCGTTCACACCGGCCTTTGGCGCGCTCGCACTGGGCGGTACGATCGCGTTCATCTTTGGCAGCGCGCTGCTTTTCGACGCGCCAGGCCTGGCTGTGCCGTGGGTGACGATCATCTCGCTGGGCGTGGCCATGGGCGCCTTCGCCCTCTTTGTGGGCGGTAAGGTAGTGGAGGCCCAACGGCGGGGCACGGCCACCGGCAGCGAAGGCGTGATAGGCTCACTGGCGACCGTACGCGTTCCCTTTGCTGAGAACGGTCGCGGCAAGGTCCTGCTCGCCGGCGAGCTATGGAACGCGAAGCTGCGCGGCGCAACGTCCGATGAAGAGGCGCCGGCCGAAGTCGGCGATCAGGTCAAGGTCGAGGCGAGAGAGGGCTACATCCTGGTCGTCAGCCCCCGAGAGGAAAATGGCGAGAACTGAGTTGCGGCGGATCAAACTCGGGCGGTCGAACTCCTCCACTGCAGATCATGCTTCCCAATGCGCGTTCATCTCGGTCAACAGAGGCCAATATTTTGAACGCATACCGAAATTTTTGACAACCACATAAGCGAAAGCGGGAGCGGTGGCGAGGTGAGGCGTGCTCGCTAAACCTCAGCCGACGGGCACAGGTCGGCCAGCGTGCAGTTGGCGCAGTCCGGCTTGCGGGCGTCGCACACCCGCCGCCCGTGGAAGATCAACAGATGGGCGATGTCGATCCAGTCTTCGGTGGGGATGAGCGCCATCAGGTCCTTTTCAATCTTCTCCGGGGTCTTCTGCTCGGTCAGACCCAGCCGCTGGGAGAGCCGCTTGACGTGGGTGTCCACCACGACGCCGTCGGCCAGGCCGAAACAGACGCCGCGCACGACGTTGGCGGTCTTGCGGGCCACGCCGGGCAGCCTGGTCAGTTCATCCATTTCCCGCGGCACTTCGCCTCCGAACTCCTGGCAGATCAGAGCGCTTGCGCCTTGGAGGCTCTTGGCCTTGTTGCGAAAGAAGCCGGTCGAGCGGATCATCTCCTCCAGTTCCTCGCGGTCGGCCGCGGCCATCGCCTCAGGCGTCGGGAAACGTTCGAACAGCGCCGGCGTCACCTGGTTGACCCGTTCGTCGGTGCACTGGGCCGAAAGGATCGTCGCCACCAGCAGCTGAAACGGGTTCTGGTGGTCCAGCGCGCAGTGTGCATCCGGATGCGCGACTCGCAGGCGGCGTATCAGTTCCGACATCAGGAAAGCTCCGGCGCGGTTGGACGGAGCGACACCAGGTCGTCCGAATCGTCGATACGCTGCCAGGGGTAGTAGATCCAGTCTTCGGTCAGTTCTGCGTAGTAGTCCGGCTTCTCGTTCTCGAAGAGATTCTGCCGTTGCTTCCAATGGAGCACCGCGGTCTCGGCGGCGGCGCCGCTTCCCTCCACACGGCTCTTGACGGTGACGATCGTGCGCCCCCGGTCCCAGATGTTATCGACGATCAGGACCTTTTTGCCCTTCAGCAGCGCATCGGCGGGAAACTGCTGGAAGCGGGGCCAGCTCATTTCCGCGCGCACGCCGGGCCCGCTTTGGAATACGACCGCCGCGGTCAACACATCCTTCATCTTCAACGCCTCGGCAATCATGCCGCCCGGCACGATTCCCCCGCGCGTGATCAGGAGGAGCGCATCATAGGGGGTATTCAGCTGCATCACGACTTTGGTGATTAACTCCTCCACGTCGTGCCAATTCAAGTAAACTCTTTCCATCTGTGCCTCCACCGTTCGCCCGTTGCCAAGTGATCAGGTTGCCGCCAACGGGCTGGAATGCTGGAGGCGGCGGCAGCCTCCGTAATGTTTGCGGGCACGTCTGCCCGCAAGCAGTTTTCTATCAGGGATCTGAAGTCCTTGCATGCTCTGCGGATTCAGATCCATAGTATATGCTGAAAAGCGCGCTGGCGGCGCCGGCTTCGGCGCGCCGATCGCGCGCCGAAAGTTCCACGACAGTCGCCCGGCCCGGCGCGACCTCTACCGGAATCACCGCCGCCGAGGATCCATCGGAGTCCTCCGCCGGCAGCAGCGTAACGTGCGCGGGCAGCGCAAAACGCAGGCTGTACGCGCCGGGACGCAGGTCGAAAAAGCGGAACTCGCCGAGTGCATCACTCTGCGTCCGGGCGATCACTGTGCCGCTACTGTCGGCGAGTTCAACCAGCGTGTTGGGAATCTGCGCGTTTCCGGCGATCCAGGCGCCGCCCCCAGGCCGCACCGTCAACACCAGGGGGTCGTGGTCGCTGGAGCCGAATGCAGGGGAGAGGCCGGGAACGCCCTCTATGCCGCCGGGCTGGGTGATGGGAAAGTCGGCGTTGATATGCGCGATATCCATCCCGCCGAAATCAGGCATCATGCCCGGGGTCAGCAGCAGATGATCCAGCGTCTGACTGCCCCCGTTGAAGATATAGGTGTAGCGGTCCTGCAGCGGCAGCGCATCAAAGGCGTGCCAGAGAAGAATGTGCCCTGGTTCGCGAGCGGCGCCGTCAGCGTCCTCCGGGCCATATCGCAGGGTCTCCACCGGCTTGCTCATCTCGAAATCATTCAAGTCGCCCAGCACGACGACGTGCGCGTCGGGGTCTGTATCCAGACGGGCCTGCACGATCGAGGCCACGTGCTCCGCCTGCAATGTCCGGTGCACGACGTTCACCGATTCATCGCCGCGCTTGCTTCGCCAGTGATTGACCACCACCGTAAGCGGGTAGTCCTCTCCCCAGGGGCCGCGCACGAGCAGATCCGTGACCAACGGCGGCCGGCTGAAGAGCGGCAGCAGCCGCGCCGGGCACTGCCCGGGGACCAACCGCACACTGAAACTGAAGCGGGTGCATGCCTGCACGTTTTCGGCGTTGAGAACTGTCACCCGGTCGTCGCGGACAAGCAGGCTGTTTGTCAGCGGAAAACTGGGGCTGGCGGTTCCGGGTCCGGCAAACGCAACTGCGCTGTAGTCCAGCCCGCTGATCTCAGTCAGAACTCTGGCCAGGTTTTCGGCGTCCTCCGGCTTGCCGGTCTCCTGCAGACCGACGATTTCACAGTTCTGCAGGCCGCCGGCGATGGCCTCCGCACGCTGGCGCAGCGCAGCCTCGTAGTCGGTCGCGTTTCGCAGCTGGTCCAGCCCCCGACCCAGCCCTAACACGTTGAAAGAGCAGACCCGGAAGGCGCCCGCGTCAGACTGGGCCGTCTCGTCATTCGAACCATGTCGGGAGAGAACCTCGATCTCCTGTCCTGGCAGCAGTAACAGAAGGTATTTCCCGAAACTGTAATCGATCACCGCCAGCACCGGCGTCCCCGGCTCGGCCGCGCGTACCCGCACGAGGTCCCCCCAGGCTGCCGGCGGCAGCTCCGCGCCCAGCCCGTTGCCCAGGAAGATCAGCCCGGCGGCATCGTCAGGATTGGACTGGAAGACCCGCCCGCCTCGCACGAAGGGCAGAGCCTGTTCGGCGATGAGCGCGATCTCAACGTTGCCGTTGCTGAACCGCTTGGTCGGCCCCTGCACAACTCCCTGCAACTCTTCGAATGCGACGAGCATGCCTTCGAACCGCTCCAGCAGGGCCTCAGGGTCGACGTTGGGCGCCGGCAGGGGCGCCAGAGGCGCCGGCAAGGAGCCATCGCCGCACAGATCGATGGATAGCTTCTTCAGCGAGCGGGGCGTTGTCAGCTCTGTCTTTTCATAGTATTCGGTCGCTTCGGCGCCGCCCACGAGGATGCATTCGCCTGCATTTACCCTGGGCGCGGAGGAGGTGTAGACAAAGATGCCGTCGCTGCTCTGCGGGTCGCCGTCTCCGGTCGGATCCTGCAGGTAAAATCCGTTCGACTGCACACCGCTCACCAAGCCGAACGTTGTAACGCGTTTCTGCGGCAAGGGTGTACTTGGTCCGTCGCCCTGTATGAGGTAGATCGGTGTCAAATCATCCGGTAATTCAGAGGGCGCGGGCGCAGCCGCCGCCGGGCGGACAGCCAGCCCCAGCACGCACACCAGCAGTATTCGGATGACCAGTGGCCGCGGCGCAGGCAATCGGGAAATCAAACCATTTCTTCTTTGGGGACAAGTCAAATCGCCGGAGGAACCTTTCGTTGAATATTGAACACATATTATAGCACACAGCCGGGACATCGGGCGCCGATCTGTATGTTTTGTAAAAGCAATTCGGCGCTGTCCAATGTGGTTATCAGTTGCCAGTGGCTTTACAGGCAGCGTATAATGTTGCTTCATATGCCACTGCTGTGCGAATCGCGGTGGCTGACCACAGGTATTTTCTGGACGCGAGACCCGGATGACCGCTGAATTTGAACCACTGGCTGACAGTCTCGGCGTTGGCCGCCCGCCCGCCGGCTGGGTCGCCATCGTCGACATGCCGGTGCTGATCCTCGTCGGCGTGACGGGGGTGGGCAAGAGCACAACCGTCGATGCCCTGCGCACCCGCATGGGCGGTGTCTCGCTTCTGCCCAACAGACGCAAGCTGGCCGACCTGCTGGTCATCCCCACGGTTCAGGGTTGGGACGGGGATCCACCCGCCGCGGTGACGGACCGGCGTCATCGCTTCGACTACACCGGGCGCTACCGGCAGCGGTATCCCGGTGGGCTGGCGCACGCGTTCAGCCGGTTGGTGCTGCAGAAGCAGGCGGCAGCGCTTGGCATCGGGGCCTTGAACGTATTCGACGGGCTACGGGGCGCGGACGAAGTCACCTTTGCCGCGCAAAGCCTGCCGCTGGCCCGGTTCGCCGTCCTTAACGCGCCGGATGTTGTGCGGGTGGAGAGACTGGTGCAGCGCCAAGATGCCTTCGATCAGGTGGGCGGAAACACCGGTGGCTGGTTCTGCTGGGAGGAGATGGCCGAAGGGCGCGACCTCTTCACACGCGAGGAGCAGGACCACCTGTCTGCGCTGGTAAGCCGGGGCGAAGTGGACGGCGCCGAACTCGCGGCCAAGGTCGCCATCGTCGCCGCCGAGCGCCGCAACTACGATCCACACGCCGCCATCGCGATCCTGCGCGCCGCCGCCCCTGAGCGCACCGTCGTCGTCGATACCACCATCCACTCCCCCGCCGAGGTGGCCGCCAAACTGGAGCGGTTCGCGGCCAGTTGACCGCCGGACTTTCCATGCCTACCACCATCGAAGCCATCGAACCGATCCCATTCCGCCTTCCACTGCGGGAACCGCTGCGCTGGGGCGCGGCCAGCGAAATGCAGGAGGCCCGTCACGTCCTGATCCAAGTGCGGCTGAGCGACGGCGCCGTAGGCTGGGGCGAAGCGCCGCCGCGGCCCACGATCTACGGGGAGACCGTATCCAGCATCTGCAGCGTAGTTCGCCAGGAGCTGGCACCCCGCCTCGAGGGCGAGATGCTCGACGACACCACACTGTCGAAGCTGTACTCACGCCTGCAGACGGTCAAGAACAACCAGGCCGCCCGCGGCGCCCTCGATATGGCCCTGCACCATGCCCTCGCCAACAGCCGCAACCGTACCCTCTACGACCACTTGGGCGCCAGCAGCTCCCAGGTGCGCGTGAGTTATATTCTGGGTCTGGGCGAAATCGATAACAGCTTGGCTGAGGCCGAGCGGATAGTGGCGCAGGGCGTGCGCGTACTGAAGGTGAAGGTCGGTCAGGACTGGAGCACGGATCTACAACGACTGCGGCTCCTGCGGGAGCAGTTCGGGCAGCAGGTCGATCTGTATGTTGATGCCAATGAGTGCTTTGAACCGCAAAACGTGCGCCAGCGCCTGCAAAAGATGGCCGAGTTCAAAGTCCTCTACTGCGAGGAACCGCTGCCGGTGGAGTTGATCTTGGCTCGCGCCGCGGTGCGCCAGGCCTGCGCGCGCGCAGGTGACTCTGCCCTGCCCCAGCTCATCGCCGATGACAGCGTCTTCAGCGCCCGCGACCTGCGCCGGGAGCTGAGCATGGACACCTTTCACATTCTCAACATCAAGACGGCGCGCACGGGGTTCACCGAATCGGCGCAGATGCTGAACCAGGCCCTGGTTGGTGGTAAGGCGGTGATGGTCGGTTCCCAGGCCAGCACCGGCTGGGGGACGGTACTGGCCGCGCTCTTTGCTGCTAGACCCGGGATCGACCTGCCGTGCGAGTTGAGCTTTTTCCTCAAGCTGCAGGAAGATCTGCTGACACGGCCGCTCACGCTTTGCGACGGCTACCTGGATGTGAGTGGGCTGGCCCAAGTAGAGATTGACGCCGACCGGCTGAGGGACGTGCGGCTGAAGGAGGAGCCATAAGCGCAAGCAGGTCAACGTTTTCCCTGCCGGAGAACCACCATCCACCCCGTCGCCGATCACCCTCGGCTCATTTCTGCGTTATCGACACCGGCACCCATCCGTGAGATAATGACGGCTCCAAGACGCCGTCACAGCCACAAGAGAGTGTCACATGAAAAGCTTCAATGGGATTTTCCCGGCCATCATCACGCCGATGTCCACTGATGGGCGCCTCAACGAGGACGTCTTTCGCCAGGTAATGGAGTTCAACATCCAAGCCGGCGTACACGGTTTCTGGGTGGCCGGCGGCACGGGGGAAAGCGTCCTCCTGGACGACGCCGAAAATTGCCGCATCGCCGAGATTGCCTCCGACCAAAACCAGGGGCGCATTGCCAACATCATGCATGTCGGCGCCCCCACCACCGCCCGCTCTGCCCGCCTCGCCGAACACGCGGCCAAGGCCGGCTGCGAAGCCATCTGCTGTGTCCCGCCCTTCTTCTATGGCCAGAGCGACAGGGGCATCGTCGAACACTATCGCATCGTCGCGGCCGCCGCTGATCTTCCCTTCTTTGTCTATAACCTCCCCAGTGCCACCGGAGTCGAAATCACGCCGGATCTCATGGCCAAGATCCAGGAGCGCGTCCCCCAACTGGTCGGGCTCAAACATTCCGCACCCTACATCCCCTACGTCAAGTCCTTCGCCGAAATGGGACTCTCCTGCCTGATCGGGAATTCTCGCCTCTTCCTGCCTGCCCTTCTGATTGGCGCCACCGGCTGCGTCGACGGCCCGCCCAACATGGCCCCCGAACTCTGGGTCGACATCTGGCGCGCCTACGAGGCCGGCGACATCCCGGCAGCCAGCAAAGCGCAGGAGAAGGCATCCTCCGCCGCCGAAGCGCTGAGCGTGCCCTTCAAGTTCCACGGCGCCATCAAGGCCGTTCTCGGTCAACGCCTCGGCATCGACTGCGGCGACCCGCGCCCACCCGGCGAGCCCCTCACCGCCGAGGAGCATGCCAAACTGGCCGACAAGGTTGTGGCCCTCGGCCTGGATTGCAGTGGGCAGTAGTTGCGGTGGTCAATAACAGGGGTAGTCAGTAACTGCTGTGAGGGAGTGACTGATGGCTGGTTGCCCGCGGCCGTAGCCGTCGGCAACCAGCCATTGAAACTACTCATCAGAGGCTTCTACCACCTGGCGTCGCCAGGTGTTTTCAAATTCCTCATCGGTCAACTGGCCCTGGAGCCACACCTCAGCCGCCCTCGTCGCCACCAGGGTTGCGGAAGTCGTTCTGTTGAAGGTGCCTGCGACGACCACAAGGCCGTCCGGTTCGGAGGTCATGCGGGGCAGGATGCGGGATAGCTCAAGGATCAGTTGACGCTCCAGGTCGGCGTACTCCTCTCCGTCAACCGCTAAATCGACGGCATAGGCCACGACCAGCGTCCGCTGCCCCTCCTCATTCTCCTCCACGTCCAGATAGCGGATCTCTACGTCCGCCTCCTGCAGTATCGCCACCGCGGTGGAAATGGCTTCATCGTTTTCAAGCTGCATCGATGGGTCCGGCGTAGGCTGCGCCGCTCTATCCCTGCACCGCTCCAGCACGCCCGCCAGGTCTTCCTTCTCTTCCTCATCATCGGCCTCGCCGATCAACCAGTTCAAGTGTGGTTCCGCCTCCTGGCATCGCACCTGCGCAAGGAACAGCAGCGCCAGCGCCTGACGCGCCACGATGTGGTCGCTGTTCAGTTTAATCGCCTCTTCCAACAGCGGCTGCGCTTTATCGAATTCACCCATGCGCGTGTAGGTCTCGCCCAGCACCGCCAGCACCGTCGACGTGCGTGCGCCGCGTTCCAACGCATCCAGGGCAATACTCTGTGCCGCCTCTACATTGCCCTCGTACAACTGCACAAAGGCCAGACTCTCGCGCGCATCCAGGCTCTCCGGCCGCAGCACGTCCCACCGCTGGGCCGCGACCACCGCCTCTTCCACCTCGCCCAGCATCAGATGTGTCTCATACAAGGCTTGGTAATAGAGCGGATCATCGATCGAGATGGCGCGGACCTCATTCAATGCGCTCCGCGCTTCCAGCGCCTTTCCGTCGCGGGCATAGGCGATTGCCAGCAGCCGCGCATCGCTCACCGATTGCGGCAGCGCGTCCAGCGTCTTTCGGAAATAGGTGGCCGCCGTTGTGAAATCTCTATCACAAAGATAGCTCACGCCCACCATCCGCATCGCCGAAATGCTGTAGGGCCGCGCTTCCAGCCAGTCCTCGGCCAGCGCTCGTGACTCGGAGCACAGATCCTGATCATTGAGCAACCGCATTCGGATCAGCGTCACATCCCGCCGGTGCACCGTAGACCGCTCTTCCGCCAGCGCCTGATAGGCTGCCGTCTCCGCATTCCGTTCCTGCTGCAGCAACATCAGCGCCATGCAGCTGTACGCATCCGGGAACGGCGTATGCGGCTGGTCCAGCGCGATCGTCTGCATACACTTCGCCTCACTCGTCTCCCAGTCGCCTTCCTCAGCCGCCATGTCGGCCTCAAAGAAGAGTGTCGAGGCATGGTCAGCCACAAGTTCAATCGCGCGTTTCGCAATCGAACGCGCCGCATAGATGTCGCCATACACATTAAACTCATGGCGGGCGTTGATGATATGCCACGCAAAGAAATCCGGCTCCAGTTCCAGTGCCCGTTCGTAAGCCTCTCCCGCCCGGTCCCAATCGTGCATCTGGAACGCGATCGATCCCAGCGTCGCCCATCCCGCCGCCGAATCCGGATCCAGACGCACCGCGGTCTGAGCGTGTTCATAGGCCCTGTCGACCTCATACATGCTGACAAGGATGTCGGCCAGAGCCGTGTGCGCGGTCGGGTTTTCGCCGTCCAACTCTACCGCTCTCAGTCCCAACTCCTTGGCCTCGTCAAAATGGTGGGCCCCCTGCTTTGCCCACGCCATGTATGCGATGGCGGTGCTGTCCTCCGGCGCCAGCGCTTTCGCGTTCTCGGCCGATTGCAGCGCCTGCTGCCAGTACTGCGACTGGTAGAGGTAGACATCGGTCAGCCCCAGATGCGCGGGAAGATAACTGGGGTCGGCGGCGATCGCATCGATATAGGCCGCTTCGGCACCGGTCAGGTCGCTGGTGCCAAACAACGACTTCCCCTTGGCGCTAAGTGATTCTGCCAGGTTTCGATCAGGTTCGGCCAGCGGCTCGGGTGTAGAGGTAGGTGTCGGCCCCGGCGGTTGCGTGGGAATGACGATTGGTGTCGGCGTATGTGTGGGCGTCGAAGCCGCGGGCGCTGTTCGCGTCGCCGTCCTGGGCTGACTGGGCGGCTGTTGGCAGGCTGCCAGAATGAGAGAAAGTACGGCAAACAGCAAGAGAACCATAGTGTAGCGCGGCATTCGATCATGGTCATTCATCGGGGATCCTCCCATCTGAGGAGGGGATACGAAAACGTGAGCAATGGGAACCTGTTCTCGCTCCCTACTCCTCTTCACTTACTCATCGACTTTCGACAGGGCAAGGCGTCTTGCAGGCCGGATGCTGTCCGTATCTTTGCGCACTTGACAGCGGATGAGTATACTCAAGGACATGTCGCATTATGGCGAATATTTCTGTTGAATATGGCAATGGAAACCCGTCCCCAAAGGCCTTCGTCCCAGCCGCTGGTCCAACTCCACGATGTCAAAGTACATTTCAGTGTTCGCAAAGGTCTCTTTGGCAGCGAGTCGGTCCATGCTGTAGACGGCGTGACGCTGGACATCGGGGCAGGCGAGGTCGTCGCAGTCGTCGGTGAGTCCGGCAGCGGCAAGACCACCTTGGGACGGGCGGCGTTGGGCCTGATCAGGGCTACGGATGGCCATGTCCGCTTTGACAATACAGCAATAACTTCTTTATCACAGAAGGAACAAAAAGCGTTCCGCCGCCGGGCTGCCGCCATCTTCCAGGATCCGTTCGCAAGCATTGATCCCTATATGACGGCTTACGAAAGCGTGGCCGAACCATTGGTGATCCACGGTATCGGCAGCGACAGCGAGCGGCGAGAGCGGGTGTTTCAGGCCTTGCACGATGTGCGTCTGCGCCCGGCGCAGGAGATTGCAGGCAAGTACCCCGACCTGCTGTCCGGTGGTCAACGACAGCGGCTGAGCATCGCACGCGCCCTCGTCCTGCAGCCGCAATTCATCGTCGCCGACGAGCCGGTCTCAATGGTTGACGCCTCCAGCCGGGCAGAGTTACTGGCACTACTGCGCGAGTTGCAGGAGCGGTTCAACATCGCTTTCCTGTACATCACCCACGACATCGCCACGGCCCGCCATTTTGCCCAGCGGATAGTCGTCATGTATCTGGGCTGCGTCGTCGAGATGGGAGAGGCGGCAGATGTGGTGCGCAATCCCTTGCACCCATATACCCAGGCTCTCATCGCGGCCGTGCCTGAGCCGGACCCGGCCAACCGGCTGCACCAACGGCCCAGCCTTCCGGGCGAACCGCCCAGTCCCACCAAAGCGCCAAGCGGATGTTCCTTTCATCCCCGCTGTGCTTCCTTCATGGCCGGCCGGTGTGAACTGTCGACACCTCGACTCCGTGAAGTCGAGCCGAATCACTTTGTAGCCTGTTTCCTGCATGAAGGGAGTGAGGCTTACCAAAACTGAGAACGCAATTTTGCTATTATAATATCATTTGATGTCCTACCGTTGAAATCCAAATTCAGGCTGACCGTTACCAAAACGGCCAATCCTTCGTCCACCTGTACCGCCTCCGCAATGTGTCCAAAGGTGGTGACGACAACGGCGGAAAGGTGTTCCGGAGCAAGGATCGCCGGCGGCTGAGTCGCTGGCGTTTAACGTAATAATAAGGAGATCTGTAACCCATGGATAGACTGCCCAAGTTCAGACGACCCGGCAACCGCCTCCGCCTGGGCCTTCGAGTCCCCCTACTTCTATTGATCGTCCTCCTACTGGCTATGCCGCTGCCGGCAGCGGCCCAGATGCCGGTGCCGCAACTGCCGACGCGCGGCAAGATCAGCAAGAATCCGGCCGATATTCAGGATGCCATGAATCCGATTCAGGATGTGCTCTCCGGTCCTGCATGGCTCATAGCCCAGGGTGTGGACAATCGGATCTTCCTCGACCGGCCGGGATGGAACACGCTCGATCGCCAGAATCTGTCCAGTCTGCCCGGCAGCGAAGGTGATTCACCGCTGCTGCAATCGGTAGGGCCCGGCATCCTCGTTCCCTACCGCGATCCAGCCCCCGCGTTCAGCCGCGACCTGCTGGTGACCCGCGACTTCAGTAACAGCCCTTTGCAGACAGAGCCGGACATCGCCGTCAATCCGCATGATCCCGATCACCTCGTCTTGGGTGTGATCGACTACAACTTCCCTAACAATTCGGCCTACGTCAGCATTGACGGAGGGGTGAATTGGGAGGGGCCGCAGCAGATCAAATACCTGCGCAAAGACCGCATCTCCGGCGGTGACCCGGTGGTGGAGTTTGATAGCGACGGCAATGTCTACATGGCCTCGATCTCTATCGGCATCAAAGAATATTCTGTCGGTAACGCCACTGGCTTCGCTCTCGTCTCCTCGATCGCAGTCTCGGCATCGAAAGACGGCGGCTTCGTCTGGGAGGAGCCGGTTGACAGTGCCCGCAGCGACGTTGAAAGCGATGCCGTCCTTGACCCCACCGGCCGAATTCGCGGCACAGTGAGCATGAGCTTCCTCGACAAACCGTGGTTGACCACCGGCCCCCATCCCACGATCGAAGACCAGACGGTCGTCTACGTCACATTTGTCGAATTCAATACCATCTACGACATTCTCTATATCGGCGAGCTCCCAACCCTGGGCGCGCCGGAGGTACAGACCACGCCGATGCTGGCCTACTCGCTCGACCAGGGTCTGACCTGGTCCGATCCTGTCCCGGTCGGCCCGACCGTAAAGCGCACCTATGGCGAGATCGACGACACTGAAGGCCAGTCGAACGCCATCGGCACCAAGCGAGTCGTGCAGGGCCCCTTCCCCGTCGTCGATTCCAAGGGTACTCTTTATGTAACCTGGATTGACAGCACCGACGACGAGAGCATGAAGGGCCTCGCCGAATTCTATATGTCTAAGTCTGATGATGGCGGCGAAACCTTTGGCGAGCCCAAGCGTATCGCCCGGTTCCTGGAGCCGGGGTTCCGACCCCGTAACGCCTACTTCCGCTACTGGGCGTCCGCCTTCCCCAAAGTATCGGTAGGGCCTGAAGATGAGCTCTATGTAGCCTATGTTGCGCTGCCGGCGGAAAATCCGCTCGATGAGGGCGACGTATACTTTATCCGCTCACTCAACGGCGGAGACCGCTGGTCGCGGCCTGTACGCATCAACACCGACGAGACCGACGCCGTTCAGTTTTTCCCGGCCATGGACGTCGGGCCGGATGGCGTCATCCATCTCATGTGGGGTGATATGCGCGACGACCCCGTCCGGACCCGCTACCATATCTACTATACCCGTTCCGAAGATCAGGGCGAGACCTGGGGGTTTGAACTGGAAGAGCTCGACCTCAAAGTGGGCGACACGCGCGTGACCGACTTCCCCTCCAATCCCAACAAAGGCTTTCCCAACGGGCTCTTCCTGGGTGACTACTTCGCTATCGCCGCCAGCGAGAATGACGCCTACCTGGTGTGGGCCGATACCCGACTTGGCGAGTTTGGTCCCATTAACCAGAAGATCGGTTTCAGCCGCCAGCGCGCCATCGCCCGCCCCGAGATCTTCATCAGCCCCGACACCGGGGCGGCCGGCGAGACCATCACCGTCCAGGGGCACGGCTTCCAATCGGATATGGATATCTTCCTGCTTGTCGGGGGCGCCAACGCCGCATCAGGCCGCACCGACAAGCTCGGGCGCTATACGCAGCAGATTTTCGTTCCCATCTCCGGTGAAGGCGCCCACCGGGTGACGTTGGTCGACGAATCGGGCAACTTCGCCTCCACATCATTCTATATGGAGTTCGGCTTCGACAATGTCCAGGACCTGGAAAAGAAGCTGGATGCCCTGGATGAGAAGCTGGAACAGTTGAACGGAACGGCATCGCAAGCCGGTCTGTCGCCTGCTGCACACCAGGTCGCGGTGGAGAGCGTGCAGGCAACGACGGCGCTCGCCACATCTGCCGTACCCGGCGGGAGCGCGACCTGGCCGGTGGTCGGCGGCGTCGGTATCGGCATTGCGCTAGGCCTGCTGTGGGTTTCGTTCCGTAGGCGAACTGGATGAGCCGTCAGTGGCAAACAGGTCGCGGCTGCACTGGTTGCCAAACGCTCCGAAGAGGTCGGTGGCGGGAGGAAACCGGGTGGCCGATGGCCGCGGGTGTAGGCGAAAGGATTTGCAATATGAATACGACCAGGTCGACCGAAATCCCAGCATGGCTGCTCAAGGTCCTTCCGATCAGCTTGGCGATCATAATCGGTCTCTCCTCCTCGGCCCTGGCCCAATACAGTCCTCCGCATGAGGAACCCGGACCGGCGGTTGAGCGGCTCTATTTCAAAGCGTTCAACGTGGACCGCGCTCCGCTCGATTTGGAAGCCGGCGAGATGGACTTCTACTACTTCAATCTGAAAATCGCCGCGGCCCGCGAGCTGCGCGACAACGAGGGCATCCAACTCTATGAGGCCCCAGCCAGTACCATTTCGCTGATCCTCAACCCGGCGCCCGCGCCTGAAGGGAGATTGAACCCCTTTTCGATCAAGGAAGTGCGGCAGGCGATGCAGCGCTTGGTTGATCGGGAATTTGTGACCCGGGAGATTTACCAGGGCCAGGCAGCGCCGATGTACACCAACGTGGCCTCCACCGATTACGATTATCTGACCGTCTTCGACGTGATCCAGCAGGCGGACTTGGACTACGATCCCGAATATGGACGCCAAGTGATCGCCGATGCCATGACCGAGGCCGGCGCCGAGTTGGTGGACGATGTGTGGCACTTTAACGGGCAGCCGATCCGCCTGAAGTTCATCATGCGTGTGGAGGACGAACGGCGCGACGTGGGCGATCTGATTCGATCGGCCCTGCAGGACGCTGGGTTCTCGGTCGCGTCCAATCGTCAGACCTTCGCGCCTGCCATCCAGACCGTCTATGCCACCGACCCGGCCCAGTTTGAGTGGCATCTGTATACCGAAGGCTGGGGTCGCGGCGCGCCCAACCGCTATGATTTCGGCGGCATCAACTCCTTTTATGCCCCCTGGCTGGGGAACATGCCTGGCTGGAAAGAGGTCGGCTTCTGGCACTACGAAAATGAGGAGCTGGACGATTTGGGCGAGCGCCTCTTCAAGGGTGAGTTCGCCGACCAGGCCGAGCGTGACGACATGTATCGCGAAATGACCCGCATCGGCCTGGACGAGTCGGTGCGCATCTGGATCGCTACCGTCATGAACGCCTTTCCCGTACAGGCCGGCGTTGAGGGTATAACTCAGGACCTGGCCGCAGGGCCGCGCGGCCTGTGGAGCCTGCGTTCGGCCTATAAGGCGGGCAGCGACGAACTGACCGTGGGCCACCTATGGGTGTGGACCGAACGTACAACCTGGAACCCGGTCGGCGGATTCGGCGATGTCTACAGCAGCGATATCTGGCGGCACCTGCAGGACCCGGCCGTTTGGAATGATCCTTTCACCGGGATCCCAGCGCCATTTCGCATCAGCTATGAGGTGGAGACGGCCGGACCGGAAGGCACGTTGGATGTGCCGGCGGACGCCATCATGTGGGACGCGCAGCGGGGCCGGTGGGCGAATGTGGGTGAAGAGTTAACCGCTACCAGCAAGGTGGTCTACGACTACAGCAAGTACTTCCAGGCGCCGTGGCATCATGGCCAGCAGATCAGCATGGCCGACGTGCTCTATTCGATCTACCAGGGCTTCGACCTGTCCTACAATCCTGATAAAGCCAAGATCGAAACGGTCATCGCCACAACCTCGCGCCCCTTCCTGGAGACGATCAAGGGCTACCGCGTACTGGACGAAAATCGCATCGAAGCTTATGTGGACTTCTGGCATTTTGAACAGAACTATATCGCCTCCTACAGTATCCCCTCCGGGTTGAGTACTCCCTGGGAGATGCTGTATGCGATGGATGAGCTGGTATTCGGCCAGCGGCGGGCTGCGTATAGCGACACGGCTGCCGCCCGCTACAACGTGCCATGGATCAGCCTTGTGCTGGACCGTGATGCCCGGCTCGTACGCAAGGCCATGTTGGACCTGCGCCGGTTAGAGACCATCCCCACAGACGTGTTCACCCTGCCTACAGCGGACGGTGAAACGGTCCTTATCGGCAGCGAAGAGGGCGTGGAACGTTACACGGCTGTGCTCGACTGGTTCGACGAGAAAGGTCACATGGTTATCAGCAACGGTCCCTTCACGTTGGAGCGATATGATCCTCCGGCCCAATTCGCCGAACTGGTCGCCTTCCGTGATGAGGACTATCCCTTCACAGCCAGCGATCTCTACCGCGGGCTGCCGGACCTGATCGAATATACCGAGATCGAGGCGCCGCCGATCGAGTTGGGCGCCGACCATGAGGTTACCTTGACGCTGGAAGGGCCTGGGAATCTGTCCCTGCGCTATCTGCTGATCGACACCGCCACCGGGGAGATCATCCAGCAGGGCGACGCGGATACTCTGGACCCCAACTGGTTTGCAATCAGAATGACTGCTGAGACCACGGACGAGTTGGATCTGGGGATCTACGAGCTGGTGCTGGTTGCCTACAGCGATGAGCTGGCCCGCATGGCGGAGCGGCGCATCGAGTTGGAAGCTGATATCGCCATCATTGAAGAGGAGCCGGCAGCGGAGGAATCAGAGTCTTCCGAAACAGAGGAAGCTTCATCTTCCGACTCGGATGAGGAGTCGTCCGATGCCGCAGCCGACGAGGAAGAGAGTGAATCCGAGACGGCGGCTGACACCGAAGCAGAGTCCGACACGGAAGCCGATACAGAGTCCGCCTCAGAATCGGATACGGAAGCCGAAACGGAGAGTACTGCGTCTGAGTCTGCAGAGGCCGAGTCTGCAGAAGCTGAATCCGAACCCGCCGCTGGTCTGCCCGTAAACGTAGTTGTCGGCACCGTGGTCGTTATTATCATCTTTGGCGGCATCCTGCTCATGCGCCGCAGACGTTAACAGCAGTGGCTAGTGAATCGTGGACAGTGTATAGTGAACAATAATTTTACATGAGCCCCTGACTACTGACCACTGTTCACTAGCCACTGTCCACTGCTGTAATGTCACTTTTTCGTCCCCTCCTCGTCCGTTCCCTCACCATGGTCGGGGTTTTCTTCGTCGTTCTGCTCATGCTGGTGTTGACGCTGGGCCTGACCGGCTTCTCCGACCGCATTCTTGCCGCAACGATAGGAGAACAGCTGCGCGCCGAGCGAACCGCGCTGGCCGAGACCATCCGCGACCCCGACGAGATGGAAAAAGTGCTGGAGAAGCGCCGCGAGGAGTTGGAGATCTTCTATGGGTTGCGAACGCCCTGGTACTATCGCCTCCCGAGTACTGCGTTGCGGGTGTTGACCCTCGACCTGGGGGAAGCCCGCTCGCTGCGCAGCTTCGATGGCAGCAATCGCGTCTTCGATATCGTGACCGAGCGCGTGCCCAACTCCATGCTCCTGCTCACCACATCGTTTATCATCACAGCCATCATCGGCATCGTCGGCGGCTCCTATCTTGCCACCCGCCAGGGTTCCTGGCTGGATCGCTTTGTCTCCGGCTTTGCGGCCGTTTCCTATGCTATTCCCACTTGGTGGATCGGCATCCTGTTTATACTGATTCTGTCCATCCAGCTGCGAATCCTTCCTTCCGGCGGCATGTACAGCACGCCGCCGCCTACAGAGCCTCTGCCTCGCTTCTTCGACCTTGTCTCACATGCTCTGCTGCCGGTGATTACCCTGGTCCTTGTCAGCTTTGGGCCGTCGATTTACTCGATTCGCACCATCACACTCAATATCGCCCAGGAAGACCACGTTAAGATCGCCCGCGCCAAGGGTCTGCCCGAGAGCCGGGTTCGCCTCCGCCACATTCTGCGCGTGGCCGCCCCGCCGATCGTCACCGGCCTCCTGTTCGGCCTGGCTGGCTCCCTGTCAGGCTCGATTCTGGTGGAAACCGTCTTTAACTGGCAGGGCATGGGCCGGCTCTACTACGATGCCCTCGCTGGCACGCCCGATGAAAACGTCATCGTTGCCCTCACCTTCATCTTCACTCTGATGTATGTCGTGATCCGCATCGTGCTGGAAGTGCTCTACGTCTTTCTCGACCCTCGTGTGAGGTATACAGACTGATGCCGATCGGCAGCTTTGCGGCCGGACCGTCCTCCAGGTCCCGAACAGAGACCGGCGCGAGGAGGAAAACGCCGTGAACAGGGCCAACGCCTTGCGTGAGCTTTTGCGCAGCGGGCCGGGCTTCGGCGGCGTCAGCCTGTTGGGCCTGCTGATCGTGGTGGCTCTCTACGTGTTGATCGTGTTTCCTTTGGATTTCGGCGAGAGCCAGTGGAGTAACCCCATCGTCTGGGTGGATAACCCTAAAGCGGTGCCGCCGGTCTGGACCAACTCATTTCGCCGGGAGACTCGGCCTACCCACCGTATCTTCGAAGGCAGGGAGCCGCATACCGAACAGATGGCTCGCAGCGGGCCGGTCCACAGCTGGCGTTTCCCGCTGACCTATGCCTTTTCTCACCCGCCGACCTTTCTGGCCGTCACCCTCGCGGACGTCAGATACGAAGAGCGGCCGCCACTGGTGCTGATCTCGCTCAAACGGCCGGACGGTAAACAGCTGCGCATCTACCGCCACACGGTGCGCGGGCCCCGTGAAGGTGAGAGCGGACCGTTCCTGCGCTATGGTCAAACGCCGTTGCGGGTGCAGTTGAGCACCGACGAAGCAACCGTGACCGCGGTGCAGAATTTCCTTGCCGACGAGTTTGATGTGCGGCTGGATGGCGCGCAGATCGGCGGACGCGTAGACCGTTTCCTCTTTGGCGTTCCTACCGGGGACTCTGAGGAAGCGTTTGCGCCCCTGACCGGCGATTATGAGATCATCGTCCAGGCTGCAATGCGGGAGGAGGGCGACAGCGTGGGGAGAGTACGCTTCGTCGTGGGCGGTGCGGTGTTTGGCCTGATGGGTACCGACAGCCTGGGCAGAGACCTGGCCCGGGGCCTGCTGTTCGGGGTGCCCGTCGCGCTCTTCATCGGCATAATCTCGGCCCTGATGTCCACTGCGATCGGCACATCGCTGGGCATAGCCAGCGGTTACCTGGGCGGACGGGCCGACATCACGATCCAGCGCATCTCCGATATCGTTGCCAACGTGCCGGTGTTGCCGTTGCTCATCTTCATGCTTTTCATCGTCGGCCCCAGCCTGTGGATGATCATTTTCATCCTCGTCATCTTCGGCTGGCCGGGCCTGACCATCCAGATTCGCAGTATGGTCCTCCACGTGCGCACCAACCAGTTGGTTGAAGCCATTCAGAGCCTGGGCGCGTCACGGCGCCGGGTGATGTTCCGTCACATCCTGCCCCAGATCACTCCTTACGTTTTCGCCCAACTCATCTTCGGCGCCCCCGCCGCGATTCTGTCCGAAGCGGGCCTCAGCTTTCTCGGCCTCGGCGATCCCTCCATCCCCACCTGGGGACAGATACTCGAAGCCGGCTTCCGCACCGGCGGCATCTATCTCGGCTACTGGTGGTGGATCGTGCCTCCCGGCCTTTGCATCGTAATTACCGCCCTCACCTTCATGCTGCTTGGATTGGGAATCGAACCGGTAGTGAACCCGAGGCTGAGGCGGTCGCCGCCATGACATCGCTCCTCAACGTCCGCAATCTCATCTTCCACTATGCCGACCGGGCCGGCGCTGTGCGCGCGGTGGACAACGTCTCCTTTTCCCTCGCGCGCGGCGGCTCTGCCCTCGGCCTGGTGGGTGAATCGGGCAGTGGCAAATCCTCGCTCGCCCTCGCCATCATGCGCATGCTGCCCACAAATGTGGCCCGCTATGACGGCGAAGTCTGGTTGAACGGGCAGGAGCTTCTCGGCATGACGGACGACCGTTTTCGGCAGGAGATTCGTTGGCAGAAGCTGTCCCTGGTTCCTCAAGGCGCGCAGAACGGCTTTAACCCTGTCCTGCGTGTAGGGGAGCAGATCATCGAACCGCTGATGGTGGGCGGAACCACGGGTAAACAGGAGGCGAGCGCCCGCGCTCTGGATCTGCTGGCCTATGTGGGGCTGCCCGCAGATGTATATGACCGCTATCCGCATGAACTGAGCGGCGGCATGAAGCAGCGCGCCATGATCGCGGCCGCCCTGATCCTGGAGCCGCCCGTGGTCATCATGGATGAGCCCACTTCGGCCCTGGACGCCAGCGTTCAGACTCAGATCACCAACCTGCTCAAACGGCTGAAGCAGGATATGAACCTGGCCATCATCTTTATAACGCACGACATCGCCCTGGCGAGCGACGTGTGTGACGACTTGGCCGTGGTCTATGCGGGCGAGATCGTTGAGATCGGCAGCGCGGACCAGGTGCTGCTGCACCCCACCCACCCCTATACGCAACGGCTTCTGGCAAGCATTCCCCGGCTTCACGGTGACACGACCCCGCAGTTCATTCCCGGCGCGCCGCCTGACCTGCGCGAGCCGCCTGCGGGTTGCCGTTTCCACCCGCGCTGCCCCCTGGTTTTTGAACCGTGCGCACAGGAAAGCCCGCCGGCCTTTGAAACGTCCGAAGGTCAAATGGCAAGATGCTGGCTGTTTGAGGATGAGCAAGGGTAGAGGTCGCTGCGCGAATCTGGTCGGAGGAAGAAGATCCTAAAGTTGCGTAGCGTCTGGAATCCGACCCTGACACTCCAGACATCGGCGCCCGGACGTTGCTCCCTCAACCGTTCCGAGGCGATCAGGACTGTGTCTCCAATGGCGTAGTCGCCGCCAACGATGTCAATGGCGACTATCTTTCCGTGGCAGGTCGCTTCGACCTGCGTCCGGACGTCTCTTTCGTATATCTCGTCGCCGAGGCGGCCCACCTCCTCAGCAGACCGTTGAACTGGCATTGCCACCTCTTCACTTCCCTATAAGGCATCTTTTCTGAAACCGAAACATACCACCTGCTGGCGGCTTTCGGTTGCAGATGAGGAAAGCGGTTACCGAATCAATTCCATTACGAACGACATCCACTCTCCCGCAGTTTATCCTGAGCGCGTCCCTGAGAAAACGAAAAACTCCCGTTAAGGGAGTCTCCGAGTTACTGATATATAAGAAAGAGGAGATTGGCAGCGGTCTACTCTCACACGGGGTCGCCCCCGCACTAC
>WTGY01000115.1 GCA_011523365.1 Caldilineaceae bacterium | reverse complement strand
GAGCCCGCTACAGAAATGCTGACGGTACATTCCCCCCAGGCAGACCGTACACAGAGCATGGCTCAGTAGTTACCTTCTATCTTCTTTTGGAGCGGCGCCGGCGTGCAATGAGGACCCCAGGCATCGACTGCCGCGGCCTGGAGTAGGGTGCACACCGCAAATTCTTTGAGGGAGATAGGCGGTTTCTTGGTCTATCGCTGTCGGCCCCGCCGGGTAACCGGGACAGCGCTCCCCGTTATTCGTCGGGGCCGTCCACCTTGTCCATCAGTTCGTCCAAAATGACTTCCTTCACCTGCTCTTGGGGCTCCTGGGCCAGCTCCTCTGCCGCTTCGATCGCGGCCTCTGCTGCATACTGCACGACCTCCTCCTCGGAAAGTCCCAGCTCAGCAGCAGAATCCCGCACCGCGTCTATCGACTGGGCGACAACCGCCCCTATCTCCAGGTCGACGTCACTTGCCCCGTGAATCGCGCCGTGAACAGCACCCCTGACTGCATCTCTTGGATGCGCCCCCGCTCTGCTCACCGCCGTCAGGGTGCCTCGCACCGAGCCCTTGACCAGGCGTCCCGCGCCGAGCCCGCTTTGGGCGATCGCCCGCATCGACCCTTGCGTCGCGCCGAACGCGATCGCGGCCCCCTGCCGTGAAATGTCTCGCGACTCCCGGCTCGCGCGCGCGACCGCCTGGTTGACGCGGGCCTGGGCCTGCCTTGCCGTTCCGGCGCCAAACGCGATCCCCTCAACCGTGTACCGGATAGAAGACGCGATCTGGTAGGCGGTCACATTGGCCGCCACATTCAGCCCGGGAATCGGTGGCAGATAACGCAGACCCGCCAGCGGCAACCGCGTAACGAAACTCAGTCCCGGCACAAAGTTGAGCGCGCGCAGGTTCTCCCGCGTCTGCGACATCAACTCCTCGAGCACGACCTCGCTCTCCGCCTCCCCTTCCTCTTTGATTCTGGCAAGAGTCCCCAACGTGAACAGGCCAAGTACGAAGGCAACGGTGAACAGGAAATCGTATCCGGTCAAAAACACGGCGGGAAAGCTCACCACCCGCTCCGGGTCGACCCATTCCACCCCCACCTCCAGGTGCCGCACACTGAAAAAATCAACGAATGCCCCGCCCAAAAGCGGGCTGATCGCAGCGCCCAAATTGGCAGCGAGAGATGATACGGTCAGGAACGCCGTCGCCTGCGCCTGCGGGGCCATCTTCATTCGAATCGTGGTCGATGCCAGGTTGATGCCCGCGCTCGCAATGCCGATCAGGAAGTGCAGGAAGAACAAGAGCGGCATCGTCAGCCTGTGCACGTCCGGCAACGTGGTAAAGGTCCACCCTAGGATGACCAGGAAATACAGCGAAGAACAGATCGACAAAACCGCCTTGCTGCCGTAGCGGTCGGCCAGCGGACCCCAGACGCGCAGAAACAACACGCTGGCCACCTGGCTCAAAACGCCCAGCCCGACAACGATCGAGAGCGACAGCTCCAACTTCGTCAGCATATAGACCGTGAAGAACGGCGCTGCCAGATGCGCCACAAAGTTCCATAAACCCAGAAAACTGACCAGTTGCCTGTAGTTGACGTCCCGCAAGGGCGCCGCCAGTGTTCGCATTATCGACGGTCGGACCCCGTCAAGCGCAGCCATGCGCGGCTCAGGGATACGCGTCATCATAACGACCGCGCTCAGGCCAAGCGCCAGGCTTCCGAACAGTATCGCGTACGAGTAACCGAAGATAACGTTCTCTTCCGCCGCCACCCCCTTCCACCAGTCAATATAAAACGCAGCCGCCAGGCTGGTCGTCGCTGCCGCAATCGTCGCCACACGCAACCGTCGCGCGAAGAAATCCCCCATCGCGCCCGCCGACGCCATCTCCCGCAGCCAGCTGGTCCAGCTCGTGTTCACCAGGGCAGTCCCAACTCCGCGAATCCCTGTGAAAAACAGCAGCAGTATGACTGCACGCGTATCGGGTATCTCGACGACAAAGGGAATCAGGGCAATCGGTACCCAGGAAACATAGACCGTAAAGTAGGACGGCACCGCGATCAACTTCCGCATCCGCAACCGCTCGACAACGATAACAGCCGCGATCTGGATCGTCTGCATGATGAACGGCAGCGCCGTCAGAATACCGATGTGAAAGTTGGACGCACCCAGCAGCAGCGCGAACGCGGCCAGAAAGCCGCCCGACATCAAACCGTCGGCCCCCGAAGCCGCGATCGCCTGGAATGTCAACGCCTTCAGGCCGCGCTGACGCACTTCGTCTGTTAGATCTGTGCTGGGTTGGAGAAAGCCGGGAATCGCCATCTGTGGTCAAATTGCTGTAGTCGCTTCCATGCTATCATAGGCCGGATACTGAGCTAAATCAGACACGCACCGATCAACCCTCTGCCAGCGCGCCCTGAAGAAAGGTCCGACCGAAACCGCTGGCCGGCTGTGGTATCCTTACTGTCTACAATCTGTCCCGCGATGAATCGAACCAGGACCTGATTTCCGGCTGAGGATACGCCTCCGTGCCTTTCTCGTCTCTGTTCCAACCTGAAGATCTGCAACCCCAGGATCTGCTCCACAGGGGACTGAGGGCCTTGACCTTTCGCACCCTTGCCGCCTCTGCCATTGACGGCCTGGTGTCGGGGGGCTTTCTGGCCGCGTATGCCCTGGCTCTAGGTGCATCCAACTTTCACATCGGCATCCTGATCGCGGTTCCCTTCATCATGCAACCGCTCCAGATCGCGGCTGTCATCGCCATCGAGCGTATCCGTATGCGCAAAGCCGTCACGATTCCGGCCTCGGTCGCGGTCGATCTCTCCTGGCTGTTGATAGGGCTGATCCCGTTCGCGATCATCTCGCCGAGCCCGGTCGCGGTCACGCTCCTATTGCTTCTGACTGCCATTCGAGGCGCGGGCAACGCCATTGAAATCACCGGTTGGACGAGCTGGCTGCGCGACCTGGCTCCGCCCGGCGCCATCGGGGGCTTCTTTGCACAACGACTGCGGACCGCGACAGCTTCCGCGGCGTTGTCCGGCCTGGCGGCTGCGCTCTTTATCGACTGGTGGGCGGCAAACACGTCGCCGCAAAACCTTATCTTCGGCTACGCCTACGCGATCCTCTTTGGAAGCATCGTCTTCGGCCTCTGTTCCGATGCCGCGACCACACTGATCCCGGAGCCGCGCATGGCGAAACCGGAGGGCGCCAGGCCATCGATTCTGCAGATGCTTGCCGGGCCCCTGCAGGAGGACAACTTCAGAAGGCTGCTCACCTTCCTTTTTGTCTGGAATTTCGTTGCCCAACTCGCCGTTCCCTTTTTCGCGGTCTACATGCTGATCCGGCTGGAACTGCCGCTCGCCCTCGTCGTCGGCCTCGGTGTCCTGAGCCAGCTCTCAAACGTGTTTTTCTTGCGCGTCTGGGGACCGTTCACGGACCGCTTCGGCTGTAAGGTGATCCTCTCCATCTGCGCCTCGCTCTATCTCCTGGCTATTTTGGGGTGGACGTTGGTAATGAATCCCGACCGACACCCGCTCACACTGCCTCTTCTCTTCTTCCTTCATTTCCTGATCGGCGTCGCCGCCGCCGGCATCGAAGTAGCCTCCACGGCTATTCGCATGAAAATGGCGCCGCAGGCCAGGGCGACGGCTTTTCTGACTGCGTCCTCGCTTGCCATCAATCTGGGCGCCGGCATCAGCCCTCTGATCGGAGGGGCGCTGGTCGATTTTCTCAACGCCCGTCAGCTGGAGATCATCTTCAGATGGATCGATCCCGCACGCGTCGTGAGTTTTCCCGCCGTGTTTCTGACCGGCTACGATTTTCTGTTCACGATCGCCTTCGTTCTCGGCCTCCTTACGCTGGGCACGCTGGGCCGGATACAGGAAGAGGGAGAAGCCAGGAGCGAAGTTGTCATGAACGAGTTGATGACGCAAACGCGCGAGAACCTGCGCGCCCTCAGCTTTGTGCCGGGACTGAGCTCGATCTCCCAGTTCCCGCTGGCCGGCCTCCGCTATCTGCCCGCCATCCCCGGCCTCAATGTCGCAGCCGGCGTGACCGCCTACCAGATCGCCTCTTCCATCCGCTATACGGTCGACGGCCTTGCCCTGGGCAGCGCCACCGCAAGACAAGTCAGAACGCAGATAGGCCAAGCCGTGGCCCGCGCCAGCCACGGGTCGCGGGACGTCACCCGCCACGGCGCCGAAATCGCCTTTGGCGCCACAGAAGGCGCCATCCGTTCCATCGCAAGCAGAGGTTCCCACGGCAGCCGCTTTGTGGGGGCCGCCGTCAGCGGTACCCTTACCGCCATGCGCAATGCCGGCGCCCGTCCCGCGGATGCTGTCAAAGGCGTTGTCTACGGCGCTCTCCACGGGGCCAACGAAGGCGACATGGAGTTGGAGGACGTGGTCGCCAGTTCGCTTGACGCAGTCCGCGACTCTGCCGACCAGCTCGGTCTTTCAGAGCAGGAAGCCGTCATGCATGCCGTTGAGGCTGCCTTCGAAGTCGCAGAAGGGCTGGCCGAAGAACCCCAGTCGCAGGTCAGAGAAGCCCTGCTCGATGAACTGATGGAAGAGATGACCGGCCAAATGCAAGGGTCGACCGACGACGAAGCAGACGCACAAGAAAACGCACCGCCAGGGACGCCCGCCCCTTGATCGCCTCGTCGATAACTGTCAAAGGAAGAACTCTTTAATGCCCCCCTCCCCAATCCCTCCATCCATGCATGGAGCACGCGTCCTGATCATCGGCCTCAGCGCCGTGATCGTTGTGCTCGCTCTCGCGCTCGTGACAATGACGATCGGCCGCTTCGCGGCACCCGCCGCCATCGATGAGCCGGCCGCCGTAAACGTCCTGGCCAACAGTGACGACGACTGCGTAACCTGCCACCGGCTGCAGACACCGGGCATCGTCGAACAGTACGGCCACAGCACCATGGCCGCAGCCGGCGTATCCTGCCAGGACTGCCATGTCGTCGATGAAGGATATCCCGGGTCCGTGCCGCACGAGGGTCTGTATGTGCTGAACCAGCCTACGACTGCGATCTGCCAGAAGTGTCACGTCCAGGAGGTCGCACAGTTCAACCAGAGCCGCCACGGCCTCCCTGCGTACGTGGCCTATGCCGGCGAGGATGTCCTGACAGCTGCCCAAAAGGAGATCTACGCCTCTATCCCTGAAGGCGGAAACGATCCGGAAGCCACCCGCGCCCGCAACGCCCTCCACCAACTTGAGGGCGAGGCCATTACCCGGTTCGCCTGCGAAAGCTGCCATGACATCGGCAAACCGGCCGCAGACGGCTCCGTCGGCCAGTGCACCAGCTGCCATCTGCGCCATGAATTCAGCCTGGAACAGGCGCGCAAACCCGAAACCTGCAACTACTGCCACATCGGCCCCGACCATCCCCAATGGGAGATCTACCAGGAATCGCCCCATGGCATCGCCTACGCTACCGGGGGAGACAGATGGCACTGGGACGCCGAACCGGGCACCCTGACCGCCGCCGACTTCCCCGCACCGACCTGCGCCACCTGTCACATGAGCGGGTTCGGGAGCGCCGGCACAACCCACGACATCGGCGACCGGTTGACCTGGTTCCTCTTCGCCCCAATCAGCAGCCGCCGTCCCGCGTGGCAGGACAACAAAGTGCGTATGCAGGGCGTCTGCCGCGAATGTCACAACCAGAACTTTATCACCGAGTTCTACATTGCCGCAGACGCTGCCACCGAGCAGGTGAACGCCTGGGTCAGCGAAAGCAATGCGCTGATCGCGCCTCTGAAGGAGCACGATCTTCTGACCACGGCGCCCTTTGACGAACCGATCGACTTCACCCACTTTGACTTGTGGCATCACTGGGGCCGTACCGCCAAATTCGGCGTTTGGATGCAGGGGCCCGACTACGTGCAGTGGCACGGTGCCTATGAGATCCTGCGCGACATGGCCACGTTGCGCGTCGAGGTACAGGATAAGCTCGATCAAGCCGGTCTTGAATCCGCGCCCTCGGAATAACTGAGTCAGACGATGCAGGCAGATTCTCAGGACCACAACAGGACGCTCTCTTCCGCAAACATACCCGCTGAAGAGGGTCATACGCGCCGCCTCGGCGCCCGCGCGAGTCGGCTTCTCCTGACTTATTTCTCCCCCCGCAGGCTGCCGCAGACTCGCGATCAGCTGATGCTCGCGATGGTCGCTCTCAACGAACTCTTCCTGGGGATTGAGGTCTATCTGGCCCACGGCGCCAACGGAACCATTGTTCCCAGCGAGTGGTATCCCATCTATTACGGTTTCAGCAGCAGCCTCCTCCTGGTCCTGGCAGGCCTGCTGGCCACACGTCACAGGACCGCGGCGTCGGTTCTCGCTACCGCCACGCTGGTCGGCAGCGCCCTGATCGGCTTCCTCGGCGTCTACTTTCACCTGGCGCGCGCCGTATTGCCCACCGCCCCGGCAGGCGAGCGGCTGACCCTGAATCTGCTCGTCTGGGCGCCGCCCGTTATGGGGCCCCTGGCCTATTCCCTTGCCGGCCTGTTGGGCATCAGCGCCGCCTGGGAGGAATCCCCTCCCACAAGCGGCCGGCTGGTGCTCTACAAGGAGCACGCCATCCATCTTCCCTACAGCAAGACCCGGGCCTTCATCTTCACGGTCGGCATGGGAACGCTCGCCGCCCTTGTCAGCAGTGTCCTTGACCACGCCCGCACCGGCTTTGATGGCGCGTGGCTCTGGTATGCCGCGGGCATCGGCGTCTTCGGCACTGTCGTGCCTGTGGCATATGCCGCGATGGACAGACCTTCGCGTATGGACTCATTTACCTATATTGCTGCAATGCTTCTCCTCATCCTGACCGGTGTGCTGGGCGCCTTCCTGCATGTCCGGTCCGACCTGGTTTTTGAAAGTACCGTCGTGATCGAACGATTCCTGCGCGGCGCGCCCCCTCTGGCGCCTCTCCTCTTCTCAAATATGGGCATGCTGGGCCTGATCGCTTTGCTCGATCCCCAATTCTTGCAGACAATGAGACGGCCGCCGGTTGGAATGCCGCATGGCGGCCCACAGGAGACACCGGCGCCGGGCCAGGATGGCTCCGCCGATCAGGCACACCCCCTCACCGGCTAACTGCATTTGGGGGGCGCAGGAAGCCGGCAACGGCGGACAACGGATCGAAAGGGCATAGGCTGGTTTCAGGCAGAACGGACTTCTGGTAACAACCTCCACCAGGAAGGATTGAGCTCTTGCCGGTCGCAGAACGAAACTTCTATCGAACCCTGATAACCGTCTCGGCGATTTTTCTGATGCTGCTCATCTTCGGCAGCCTTGGTTATATGTGGCTCGAAGGCTGGTCCTGGACTGATAGCCTTTACATGACCGTGATCACGCTCAGCACCGTCGGTTTCGGCGAAGTGCGCCAGCTTTCACCCACCGGACGCATCTTTACCGGGGTCATGATCATCATGGGCGTCAGCGCCACCGCCTACACCTTCAGCACGGTCGCAGAGTTCGTCGTTACCGGCGAATTTCGCAGGTATATACGGAGAAGACGTATGCAAAACCGTATTGGCAAGTTAAACGCTCACTTTATCATCTGCGGCTACGGCCGCGTCGGCGAGCAAGTGGTCAAGGAGCTGCTCGACGCCGACTCGGAACTGGTCGCAGTCGATATGCTGGCGAGCCTGCGTACGGATCTGGAAAACCTGGGTGCAACCTTTGTCGAAGGCGACGCGACCGATGATGCTGTCCTGATACAGGCGGGAATCGAGAAAGCGGTGGGAATCTGCTGCTGCCTGCCCAACGACTCCGACAACGTCTACGTCGCGCTGGCGGCCCGCGGGTTGAACCCGAATCTGACGATCAGTGCGCGCGCCAACAGCCGCGGCAGCGAGCGTAAACTGAAGAGTGCTGGCGTCGACCATGTCATCAATCCCTACGTGGCCAGCGGGCATCGCATGGCGCGCCAGATGCTCTCCCCCAATATCGTCGAATTCATGGACGTGGTGATGCCCCAGGACGCCGTCAGCAGCGAAGAGCCGGGCATTCTTATCGGCGACATCCTCGTCAGCGATCGGTCAACGCTGGGCGGACAGACCCTGGCCGCAGCCGAAATCCGCAAAACAACCGGCGCCAGCATCCTCGCCGTCCGCCGCCAGACGGGTAAGATCACCGTAAATCCGAATCTGGACCTCGTCCTGGAAGCCGGTGACAAGCTCATCGCACTCGGCACCTATGATCAGTTGGACCGCCTGGCCGCATCTGCCGAAGACCAGCGCCGCATCTACACCCGCGCCCACCCCAACCTTTCCAGACATTAGTTAAGGGCATCGCCCCGTCCGGACTCGGCGGACGCTGAAAAATACGAAAGTTTCGCGCTCGTGGTTCTTGTTAACACCACGAATACGCGCAGTCCACTAAAAGCGAGCAAAGTGACTGCTAAGTCCTTGCCTAAAGGGCGCTCATGATTCAGTGTGGCGAAAGATGTTTCTCTCTCCTCACTTCTCTTTACTCTCTCCTCGCTTTTTTGGGCGGTCGGGCCTAGGCGGCCCTCCCTTGTGCGGGGGCTCCGCCCCCGCAACGCCCCCTCTCCTACAACATGCCTAGTCGACCGGGTGTCGATATTTGTAACAGGTGCCTAATCGAAGGTGTCCAGCCGGACCGCCTCCCGCCAGGCCCATCAGATCCCCGTGCGTGCCGGCCTTGTGCCTGCCCTCGCGCCCCCTCCATTTGACCGACCCCACGATGAGGCCAGGCCCGGCGCCTGCCCCGACCCTCTCCAACAGCCGGTAAACAATTTCAACCACCGCTGTCATGGATTCCCCGCCAGACTGTTCCCACCCCAAATCTGGGATGTACCCGCTGCTGAGACGCGGTTGACAAGCGAAAAAAAATCACCGTATAATCTCCACTTAACAACCCATCACTCCTGAGAGCAGGGCGCGCGGCACCTCCTACCGCGCCCTGCACGAGATTTCGTCCCGGCACGATCCGAATCGAAGATCTGTAAGAAAGGAGAGACGATCCCGATGAAAGGCAAACCAGTTAGAGCCGTGACACGTCGTGAAATGCTGAGGCTGCTCGGTGTGGGAACCACGGGCGCCTTCCTCGCCGCTTGCGCGCCCGCAGCCGCCCCCTCCGAAGCGGGAGACCAGCCCGCGGCGGCCGATGAGGGACCCATCACCTTGCGCTTCGCACCTTGGCCCGGCGCTCCCTCAAGAGAGCCGATCAAAGCCGTGGTCAACGCCTTTAACGAGTCCCAGGACCGAATCGTCATCAAGGAAGAAGAGATGGGCGGTGAAGGCAACCACTACCAGAAGCTCAAGGTGCGCGCCGCCGCCAACGAGCTGCCCGACATGGCCTTTATGCAGGGCAGCCACGACTACGTATCCTTTGTCACGGCCGGTCTTCTGCACCCCATCGATGACATGATCGAGGCCGATCCGACATTCGTGCGCGCCGAGAGAATCCCGCCCGTCGCCGAATCGATCTTCCACGTCCTCGGCCAGACCTGGGGCCTGCCCAACGAGGCAGCCGCCTTCGGCATGTACTACAACAAGTCGATGTTTGACGAGGCCGGTGTCGCCTATCCCGAACCCGGCTGGACTTGGGACGATTTTCTGGAGAAGGCGCTCGCCCTCACCAAAGGAGAAGGCGCCACCAAGCAGTACGGCTTCATCCAGAACTTCGACGCCTTCCGTTCGATGGTCTGGGTCAGGACCAACGGCGGCCGCTATTTCGACAGTGACGAATTCCCGCAGACGATCAGCATCGACAACGCCGCTGTCGTCGAGGCCATCCAGTTCCTCCAGGACCTGGTCTGGACGCACAAGGTGTCGGTCGCGGAAGGTCAGTTCGCCGCCGCCGCCGGCGGCATCGGCTTCGATACCGGCCGCGTCGCCATGAATATGGAAGGCAACTGGCGCATCCCCGGCTGGGTGCCCAAACTGCAGGACCTGGGCATGGAGTGGGATGTCGCGCCCCTGCCGGAAAAGGCCGCGCAGACCACGTGGCTCTCCGTCGATATTACGCCCATCTTCGCCATCACCGAATACCCCAACGAGTGCTACGAGTTCATCAAGTTCTGGAACAAAGAGGGCCAGCCTTACATGCTCAACCTCTGGGCGCGCCTGCCGGTCATCCCGAACGAGGAAACAAGGCAACTCTGGGTCGACTGGATCGACGCCAAAGGGATCGGGCCGCTGGCCGCCGACGCCTTCTGGAACGCATGGGACACGGGCTGGGTGATGCCGCTGACGCCCGCCTGGCCGGAGATCAACGGTGAGGTGCTGGGCGCGGCCTGGGAGGAGATATTCCAGATCGAGGGCACAGATGTCGTCAGCGTTCTCGAAGCGGCCCAGCCGCGCGCGCAGGCCATCCTCGACGAAAAAGGACAACCGTCTTAGAACTGTAATTGCCGGCGGCCGGCCACTGCATTGGCCGCTGGCCGCCGGCAACCTGTCACTGCAATGGGTGTATCTTCGCTATCTCTGTCTGGAAGGCGCCGGCTTTCCAAACAGGCCCGTGAAAACATAAAGGGCTATCTCTTTATCTCCCCCTGGCTGCTGGGATTCCTGCTCTGGGTTCTGGGCCCGATGGTCGCGTCGATGGTCCTCTCCTTTACCGAGTGGGATATCCTCACCCCGCCTGAATTTGTCGGCTTCGGCAACTACACCAAGCTGCTCGACCCCAACGTCTACTTCCTCAAGGCGCTTTACAACACGATCTACATTACCGCTATCGGTGTGCCGCTTCAGGTCGTACTGGCTCTCTTTGTCGCCCAATTTCTCAACTATCGCGGCCGCGGCGTCAACCTCTTTCGCACCATCTTCTACCTGCCTATGGTCACACCGATCGTCGCCAGCGCACTCGTCTGGCTGATGATATTTAATCCCGAATTCGGCCTGGCCAACACACTGCTGCGCCTCTTCAAGCTACCGGAACAGCGTTGGTTCCTCGACCCGGACCTGAGTAAACCCCTCATCATCGTCTGGATGCTATGGCACATCGGCGGCTCGATGGTGATCTTTCTCGGCGGCCTGCAGAGCGTGCCCGAAAGCCTCTATGACGCGGCCGAGGTCGACGGCGCCGGCCCGGTCCGGCAGTTCTTTTCCATCACCCTGCCGCTGATTTCGCCGGTCATCTTCTTCGTCATCACGACCAGCATCATCGGCACCTTCCAGGTGTTCACCGTCGCCTTCATCACCACCGGCGGAGGCCCGGTCCGTTCCACCCTTTTCTATGTGCTGTACCTGTACAAGAACGCCTTCGAGTACCTGAGAATGGGATTCGGCTCCGGGCTGGCCTGGGTCCTCTTCGTTATCATCCTTGTCGTCACTCTGGTCCAGTTCAAACTGGCCAACAGATGGGTCTACTACGAAGTCTCCTGAGCACGTAGCGATCCGGATTCACCATGACCGCGGAAACCCACGAACACGACGCCCACACGCCACTGAGCAAGTTGCAGACCGGCATGTTCATCTTTCGCCCCAACTTCCTGCCCCGTATTACCTTTCTCATCGTCTTTTCGATCATCATGTCCGTGCCTTTCTGGTGGATGCTCTCGACCTCGCTTAAAGCCGAATACCAGGTTCTTCTCTTTCCCCCCCGCTGGATCCCAATCCCCATCAAGTGGCAAAACTACCCTGATGTCTTTATCAAGGCGCCCTTTGTAGTCTGGTTCGGAAATACCCTGCTCATCACCGTCGTCAGCCTGGTCGGCACACTGTTCTCTGCCTCGCTGGTCGCCTACGGCTTCGCCCGCATCCAGTTCTGGGGCCGCAACGTTCTCTTCATCCTCGTGCTCTCCACCATGATGCTGCCCGACGTCGTCACCCTCATCCCCACCTTCATCCTCTTCAGCCGTCTCGACTGGATCGACACCTTCCTACCCCTGATCGTGCCCGTCTTCTTCGGTGGATCAGCCTTCTTCATCTTCCTCATCCGCCAGTACTTCACCACCATCCCCTTCGATCTTGAGGAGGCCGCCTTTATCGACGGCGCCTCGACCTTTACCGTCTTCTGGCGCATCATCCTGCCGCTCGCCAAGCCGGTGCTGGGCACCGTCGGACTCTTTTCCTTCCTCGGCAACTGGAACGACTTCATGCGCCCCATGATCTACCTCAACAGCCCCGAAAAGAAGACCCTGGCCGTAGGGCTGCGCTACTTCCAGAGCCAGTGGGGCACAGAATGGGCGCTGATGATGGCGGCCGCGACAATTATGATCGTGCCCGTCCTCATCGTTTTTTTCTTTACGCAGCGCTTCTTCGTAAAGGGCATCGCCCTGTCCGGACTCGGTGGCCGCTGAGGAATAAGTAAGCTACGCGCATTCGTTTATTGCTAAAACCTCGAACGCGCGCAGTTCACTAAAAACTAGAAACTCAAAACTAAAAACCAGAAACTGAATCCCATGCACTCCCAACAGCCAAACATCCTCGTCTTCATCTGTCACGATCTGGGCCGTTACCTCGGCTGCTACGGCGTCCCCGGCGTCCGCACACCGCATATCGACGCCTTCGCAGCCGCGTCTCTTCAGTTCGAGAACAGCTTCTGCGTCGCACCCCAGTGCAGCCCGTCGCGAGCCGCTCTCTGGACCGGCCGCTACCCGCACGCCAACGGCGTCGTCGGGCTGGCCCACTCCGGCTTCGCCAATGACCTGCACCCGGACGAGCGCCATCTGGCCCAGATCCTCTCCGCGCACGGATACGAGACCCGTCTCTTCGGCACCCAGCACGAGGCCAACAGCCCGGAGCGCTGCGGCTATATGCATGCAAGTCCAAGGGGGAGCTGCGCCGAGTTGGTAACGGCCTTCTGCAGTTTCCTGGCGCAGCGCGAACAGGATGCCGCCCCGTTCTTCGCCCAGATCGGCTTTACCGAGCCGCACCGCCCCTTCCCGCACGACGTAGAGAAGATCGACGCCGATACGGTCGCCATGCCGCCTTACCTGCCGGACATTCCCGAGGTGCGTGAGGATATGGTCGATATGGAAGCCTCGGTTGCCTCGATCGACAAAGCGTTCAGCAGGGCTCTCGAAGCGCTCGCGACCGCGGGTTTAGAAGACGATACCGTAGTCGTCTTCACCGCCGATCACGGCATCCCCTTCCCGCTGGCGAAGATGAGCCTCTACGACGCCGGCATCGAAGTGCCGCTGCTCATGCGCATTCCGGGTCTGGGAGGGGGGCGGCGCTATTCGGAATTCGTCACCCACGTGGACTTCGTGCCCACCGTGCTTGACATGTTGAGGATAGAAAAGCCGCAGAATCTGCAGGGGAGCAGTTATTGGAATCTACTTCGCGGGGATACCTACAATCCGAGCGAATACGTTTTCAGTGAAAAGACCTATCACACCTACTACGACCCCATGCGCGCCATCCGCACGGACCGCTGGAAACTGATCGCCAACTTCGAGTTCGCGCCCACGATCGAGACGCCGCCCGACTACCTCAGCAACGCCAAGGGCTACCCTGAGACCAGCATAGCCCTCGACATACCCTACACCGAGATGTACCACCCGCTCTTCGAGCTGTTCGACCTGGAGAAGGACCCGCTGGAACAGAACAACCTGGCCGAAGACCCGGACTACGCCGGCATAAGGGACGAGCTGGCGCGGCGCCTGCGCGACTGGATGGAGGAGACCGGCGATCCCCTCCTCGAAGGCCCCATTCCCCAGGCCACCTACACCAATCGAATGCGGGCTTTCAAGAACATCTGATTGCATCTCATGCCGCCTGTACCGTTGGACAGCAGCCCCATCGCGCCCCCGCCACATGTACCTCCCAATACGCCCTAACCCGCCCCCAGCCACGCCCCGAACCATTCATGGCTCAACCGGTGATTGTACCCATGCGGACCGGGATGCACGCCCAGCGAGCAGCGCTCTCCTGCACCCAGCAACTCGTATGCCCGCGCCGCCACGGCGAACTGCTCGCGTACCCCGTCAATCGGGAAGATGTCATCCCGCTCCCCCGCGATTGCCCGCAGCGGCCGCGGCGCGATCAGAGCCGCCAGGTCGCCCATCTCCGCCCACTCCAGGATGCCGGGCACGTAGTTGCACTCGCAGTGGCGCAAGTTGTAAATCGACTCTCGGAACGAACAGAGATAGCAGCCCGGCACGGCAACCGTGATCCGCTCGTCGATCGCCGACAGCCACAGCGCAGTCGTGCCGCCGCCCGAATTGCCCGTACAGCCCAGCACCCCCGGCACAACATCCGGCCGGCTCTGCAGAAAAGCGATCGCACACATGCCGTCCCAGCAGCGTTCTCCCACCAGGCTTCGGCCCGCCATCTGGTAGGCGAAAGCCAGGTGGCGGCAGGAGTTCTCGTGTACGCTGCCCCGCCCGTCCTCCGTCTGCCGCTCGCCGAAACCGCGTTGCTCCACCGCGCAAACCAGATAGCCCGCCTGCGCCAGCGCCTGGGCATAGTTGTTGTCCGCCTTCAGCCGGCTCTCTCGCTCCGCCGCGCTCGGATAGTTGCCCAGGATCCACTGCACCGACGGGTTGTGCCCGTGAAAGACCAGTACCGGCAGGTAAGGAGGCGCCGCATTCGGGACCAGCAGATATGCTGGGATGCTCACCCCCTCGCCCGCGTCCAGAAGATACTTCTCCTCCACATATCCGTCCCGCTCCACCGCTTGCAGCTTTTCCGCCGCCACCGCCTCAGGCGGCGTGCGACCGGCCAGGCCGAGCAGCTCCAGCGTCTTCTGGCGCAGCGCCGCCTGCCACGCGCCAAATTCATCGGGCGTCCGGGCAGTGAACGCCAGCCTCCGCGGCGCAGCCTCGTACACCGCATCCACGTGCGCCTGTAGCAGAAATCGAGAACTGTTCATCGGAGAATCTCCTTTTTCAGCCGTAAATTAGATGCTGCGTCGGCTCTATCAGTTGACTGCATGGCGCAGACTGAGAAAAACATGCCCCCGCAAAGGCCTGCGCACGCAGCCTGAGGCGTGCAGCCCGACTCGGATCATACCCGCCGCTGTTTCGGACCGCAATCGCGCCGGTTTCGTACCCTTGGCCGGACAATTTTTTCCGGTTGACAGCATATAGTGGCTACAGTACAATGCGGCCCATCCGAGGGCATTCGCCTCAGATGAATCATCTCGATCGTTCCCCGCAGTGCCAGACGCAATCTCGTGCCTCAAACAGCGCACAATTAGCCTTTTCATTATGTAGAGGGACAAACCATACCTCGCATCAAGTCAAAGGAGAAAGGTCATGGCAAGACGCACGATCACCCGGCGTAAGTTTATGCAGCTATCGGCGGCTATGACGGCAGGCTCACTGCTGGCGGCCTGCGGCGCAGGTGACGCTGAACCTGCCGCCGACCAACCAGCCGCGGAGGCGCCCGCCGAATCCGAGGCACCGGCTGCAGAATCCGCATCTCAGTACAACGAAGCGCCGATGCTAAAAGCAATGGTCGATGCCGGCGAACTGCCGGCAGTGGACGATCGCCTGCCGGTCAACCCCCGCATCGTCACCCCCATCCACGAGATCGGACAGTACAGCGACTCGATCCGCGGCTTCACCCTCAACGAGACCGACCGCGCCGCGCCCGGCTACATCGTCAACCGCGGCTTATTCGACATCCCCACAGATCTCGATGCCTTCGGCGCCAATCTGCCCGTGGGCGGCTGGGAGCCGTACCTGGCAGACAGCTTTGAGTGGAACGACGATGCTACCCAGTTCACCATCCATTTGCGCGAGGGCATGAAATGGTCGGACGGCGAGCCCTTCACATCCGCCGACGTGCTCTTCCTGTGGGAGGACATGTGGTTCGATGAGGAGTACAGCCCCAGGGCGCCCTCGCGCTGCTTCGTGGACGGCGAACCGGTTATCCTGGAGGCGCCCGACGACTTTACCCTGGTCTTCAACTTCCCGGCGCCCTATCCCACCTTCCCCTTCCTCTTCCGCGGCCGTACTCTGGTCACCAAGCCCAAGCATCATCTGATGCAGTGGCATCCCAGGTACACCGATGGGGCCGAATACGTGGACCTCAGGGAGAACGACAACTATCTCGATCCGGATTTCCCCGGCGTAACGCCTTGGATTTCAAAGGGCTATGACGAATCGGGGCTGCGGCTGGAACGCAATCCCTACTACTGCGCCGTGGACACCGACGGCAACCAGCTTCCCTACTGCGACAACTATGTCTTCCCCTTCGCCGGCACGCAGGAGAACGCCGTCCTGATGGCCATCGCCGGTCAGATCGACGTCGGCATCCGCAACATGCAGCTGTTCGAGAGCCTGCCGACCCTGCGCGAAAACGAGGAGCGCGGCGACTACCGGCTGCTCTTCTGGCCGGGCACCTCCTTCACCACCGGCAACCACATCACCTTCAACTACCGTCTTGAGGATGAAGACTACCGGGAGCTGGCAGAGATCTTCCGCAACAAGGACTTCCGCCACGCCCTGTCGGTAGCCATCAACCGCGATGAGATCAACGAGACACTCTACTTCGGCGCCGGCCGGCCCGCCAGCTACGCCCTCGCCTCCTCTTCACCCTACTGGGATGAGGATGCCGAGGAGATCACCATGATCAACGGCGAGTTCGACCTGGCACGCGCCGAAAGCATCTTCGACGAGCTGGGGCTGGAAAAGGGCTCCGACGGGATGCGCACCTTCCCCAGCGGCGATCCGGTTACGATCATTATGGATGCCGCAACCGAGATCACCGTGCACCAGCAGGTGGCGGAGATGGTGGTAGCCGACTGGCGCGACGCCGGTATCGACGCCCGTCTCAACGCGGTACAGCGCTCTGTGCTCTTCTCCCGCTGGCGCTCCAGCCGCGATTCCCACACCTTCATGTGGGGCACCGACGCCAATGAGATCGCCCTGATGCGGCCCAACCAGCCGATCTTCACCACCAAGGACAGCTCCAACACGATGCTGCAGGTGCATTACGAAGATTCACCTGAGTGGCTGCAGGTGCTCGGGCCGCCCGAAGGGGCGGACGGTATGTTCGCTCTGCAGGAAGAGATCAAGAAGGAGATCGACCCTGAAGCGAGCAAACGCCTCCACAAGGAGCTCTTCAGATATCACACCGAATGGCAGTTCGACATCCATATTATTGCTGACGTGCCGCTGATGGTACTGGTCAACAACCGCGTTGGCAACTGCCCCGAAGAAGGCAACGGCCTGCAGGACTTCACCTACGCCTACCCGGAGCAGTTCTACATCAAGTACTAAAAGCGTGGATTGAGGAGTGAGGAACGAGAACGCTGGAAGTTTCTGGTTTGAATGGTTTCTGGGTACTGGTCCTGTTACCAAAAGCTGGAAACTGAAAACTGCCGTTTCCTCACTCCTCTTCACTCTCTCCTCTAACGGCCTTAAGCCGCGAACCACTACAGTCCCGGGGTCCACATGCTGGATTACGTCATCCGCAGAGTGTTGATTGCGATACCGACACTCCTGCTCATCTCCTTCATCTGCTTCATCGTCATCAACCTCCCCGCCGGCGATGTGATCACCACCTATGAGCAGAACCTCATAGGCAACCGGGGCTGGAGCGCGGATGAAGCCAAGCTTGAGGGCGACAATATCCGCCGCGAATACGGCCTTGACCGCCCGATTCCGATCCAGTATCTCTACTGGCTGTGGGCCTTCATGCGGGGCGATTTCGGCGTCTCGCTCGTCACCTTCGACCGCGTCGCCTCCGAAGTGATCTGGACCAACCTGGGCTATACGATGCTGATCGCATCGCTCTCCCTCGGTCTTTCGTGGGCCGTGGGCCTGCCCGTCGGCATCTACTCCGCCACCCGCCAGTACTCCGTGTCGGACAATATCTTTACCGTAATGAGTTTCATCGGGCTTTCCATGCCCGGCTTCCTGCTGGCGCTGGCCATCCTGGTCTACATGACTTTCGTTCTCGACCTGCCCTTGCTGACTGGGCTCTACTCGCCGGAGTACGCCGACGCGCCCTGGAGCTTTGGCAGGGTCAAGGACCTTGCCGCCCATATCTGGCTGCCGGTGTTCGTAGGCGGCATTCCCGGCATCGCCTCCCTCATGCGCATCATGCGCGGCAATCTGCTCGATGAATTGGGCCGCCAATATGTCGAAACCGCCCGCGCCAAGGGGATGGCCGAAAAGATCGTCGTCATCAAACACGCCGTGCGCGTCGCCATCAACCCGCTGATCAGTCTGCTGGGCATGCAGTTCCCGGAAATCGTCTCCGGCGGCGTCATCACCGCCATCGTCCTGGGCCTGCGCACCATCGGCCCCACGCTCAACTCTGCCCTCCAGGCCCAGGACGTCTACGTCGCCTCTGCAATCCTGATGCTCCTCAGCGTCCTGCTCGTGCTGGGCAACCTTGTCGCCGACCTGCTGCTGGCATGGGTCGACCCGCGCGTCCGCTTTGACTAAAATGAAGCAGCCGGCAGCCGGTGGATTCCAGGACTGCCGGCGATACAATAAGAGTCTTCTATGAGCGTCGTTTCAGAACAGGCACAGACCCCACTGCAACCGGGCGCGCCGCGTCCTCCCGCCGCCGACATCGATGTTTCCTCCTCGGAGGAGGTTGCCTCGCGCGGCCGCATCATCGGCGCGCGCATCATGGCCAATCGCCTGGGGATCATCGGTATCGTCTGGCTGGTGATCACAGTCCTGATCGCGCTCTTCGCCGACTTCTTCGCGCCCTACAGCGTCGACCACGTCCACCAAGAGGCGTTGCGCGCGCCGCCGCAGCGCGTGCATATCTTCCGCGATGGAAGACTTGTGAGGCCATTCGTATACGGCTATAAAAGCGAACGAGACGCACGCACTTTTCTCACCACCTACACTGAAGACCCGGAACTGGTCTACCCGATCTACTTTTTCGTCAAGGCGGAACCCTACAAGCTCTGGGGCCTGATAGAGAGCAACCGACGTCTTTTCGGCGTTGAAGAAGGCGGTATGGTCGCGCTCTTCGGCACGGGCAGGCTGGGCCGCGACGTCTTCTCACGCGTCCTCACCGCCACCCGTATCTCGCTCTCGGTACCCATCATCGGCATGCTTATCAGCGTCATCCTCGGCTCAACCATCGGGGTGGCATCCGGCTACTGGGGCGGTGTCGCCGATATCCTCATCCAGCGCCTCACCGAGGTGCTGATGTCCTTCCCGCGCATCCCCCTGTGGATGGCCCTCGCCGCCACTTTGCCTCCCGAGCTCTCTTCCCTCCATCGCTACCTGGGCGTCACAATCGTACTCGCACTCATTGGCTGGGCCGGGCTCTGCCGCCAGATCCGCGGCAAAACACTGGCGCTTAAAGAGTCCGACTTTATCATGGCCGGCCGCGCCGCCGGCTCCAGCACACCCACCATTCTGTTCCGCCACCTCATTCCCAACTGCTTCAGCCATATCGTCGTTGTCGCCACCCTCTCCATTCCCGGTCTGATCCTGGCCGAAAGCTCGCTCAGCTTCCTCGGCATCGGCATCACGCCCCCGCTCGTCAGCTGGGGCACCCTGCTCAAGGACGCGCAGTCTGTGCAGGTCCTGACCAAGCATCCGTGGCTGCTGGCTCCGGGCGTCTTCATGGTGCTGACCGTGCTGGCCGTCAACTTCCTCGGCGACGCGCTGCGCGACGCGCTTGACCCGTACTCCGAGATCAGATAATGGCGACACTTTACCCTATGCCGACAACCGGTATCTGACCATGCCCGATTCGCAACCGATTCTCGAAGTCCACGATCTGCACGTACATTTCAAGATGCTGGCCGGCATCGTGCGCGCCGTGGACGGCGTCGACTTTACCGTCGAACGCGGGCGCTGTCTGGGAATCGTCGGCGAGAGCGGCTGCGGCAAGAGCGTCACCGCACGCTCGATCCTGCGCCTGCTTCCCTCAAGCGACACAAGCGGGCAGATCCTCTATCACCCCGATGGCGACGGCCAGCCCATCGATCTGGTGAGTCTGGACGCCAAAGGGGACGCCATTCGCGCCATCCGCGGCAAAGATATCGCCATGATCTTCCAGGAGCCGATGACCTCGCTGACGCCGGTCTACACCATCGGCGAGCAGATCATGGAGAGCATCCGCCAGCACCAGAACCTGACCGAAGAGGAGGCCCAGGAGCTGGCTATCTCCATGCTCAACAAGGTGGGCATCCCCGATGCCGAACGCCGCTTTGGCGACTATCCCCACCAGATGAGCGGCGGCATGCGCCAGCGCGTCATGATCGCCATCGCCCTCTGCTGTGAGCCGCGTATACTAATCGCCGACGAACCGACCACCGCCCTCGACGTGACCATCCAGGCCCAGATCCTGCGCCTGATCCGCAGCCTGCAGCAGGACCTGGACATGAGCGTGATCATGATCACCCATGACCTGGCCGTCATCGCACAGCTGGCCGACTTTGTCGTCGTCATGTATCTGGGCCAGATGGCGGAAAAGGCCCCCGTTGTCGAGCTGTTTCAGGATCCCAAGCATCCCTACACCCAGGCCCTGCTCCGCTCCATCGTGCGCCCGGACACCCCGCCGCGCGAGCAGCTCCATTCGATCAGCGGCTCCGTACCCGACCCGCGCAACGCCCCCAGCGGCTGCCGCTTCCGCAATCGCTGCCCATCCGTCCATGACCGCTGCGTCGAGGACCCACCGGTCATTGAATTCGGCCCGCAGCACTCAGCAACCTGCTGGCTCTACGTCGATGATTAGCGCCCAAAACAGTTCCTGACCACTGACCACTGACCACTAACCACTGGTGTTCAATGCCTGACACTCCTATCCTGCAGGTCGAGAATCTGAGCAAATTCTTCCCGGTCCAGCGCGGACTCCTGCGCCGCACAGTGGGCCACGTCAAGGCGGTCAACGACGTATCCTTCACCGTCAACAGAGGCGAATGCCTGGGCCTTGTCGGCGAGAGCGGCTGCGGCAAAACCACCGTCGCCCGCTGCCTCCTCCGCCTCGTCGAAGCGGACCAGGGCCGCATTCTGCTGCACGGCGAACAACAGACCTTCGACATCGCCTCCGCCTCGCGCAAAGAGATGTTGGACGTGCGCCGCCAGATGCAGATCATCTTCCAGGACCCGTTCTCCTCCCTCGACCCGCGCTGGCGCGTTACAGATGTGATCGCCGAACCGCTGATGGCCCAGAAGGTGGGCCGCGGCGAAGCCGGCAGACGCGTGCTTGATATCCTGCCCACCGTGGGGCTGGGTCCGCACTTCGCCGACCGCTTCCCCCATGAGCTGAGCGGCGGTGAACGCCAGCGCGTCAGCATCGCTCGCGCCCTGATCGTCTCCCCGCCGCTTGTGGTCGCCGACGAGCCCGTCTCGGCCCTGGACGTATCCGTCCGCTCCCAGATCATCAACCTCCTGCTCGACCTGCAAAGTCAGATGAATCTGACCTACGTCTTCATCGCCCATGACCTCAGCATCGTCAAGCATATAAGCCATCGCATTGCTGTCATGTACCTGGGGCGGCTGGTCGAGCTCGGCACAACGCAGCAGGTCTTTGAGGAGTGCAAGCACCCCTATACCAAGGCCCTCCTCGCCTCCGTCCTCATCCCCGACCCGACCCACCGCGAGCAGAGCTACGTCCTCGAAGGCGAGGTGCCCAGCCCGCTCAATCCGCCCAGCGGCTGCCACTTCTCCACCCGCTGCCCCTTCGCCCAGGAACAATGCTCAGCTGAAGAACCGGACCTGCGTGATATGGGGGGCGGGCACTGGGTCCGCTGCCACTTCGCCGAAGAGCTGGACCTGAGCGAAGAGATCTTCGCCCCGCAATTTGACACTCCGACTGCCAGCAACTGATGGCCTGCAGCGCCACCTGCCGCTGGCAACCGATCAGCGCTTCCAACACCAAGGATCGTTCTCGTGACCCTGCGTTCCCTCTTCTTCTTTGACGACTGGTGTCTGGCCCGTCGCGACAACATCGCCCGCCGCCTGGGGCAGCCCGAATGGGTGCGGGAGGCCACCTACGCCGACCCCACCGAAAACCCGTTCAGCTATCCAACCGTGCTCTACGACGACCAGCGCAAACTGTGGCGCATGTTTTACCTCGGCCGCGAGACGATGCCGGGAACGCTCTATCGCAAGGACGAGTGGTTTCTGACCGCCGAAAGCGAGGACGGCATCCACTGGGAACCCCCGGACCTGACCGGGAAAGTTGCCCTGCCCTCCCGCATGAGGCCCCACGAAATCTTCGACCGGCAGCAGCTGGCCACCGGCGGCTCGGTCTTCCTCGATGAAAGCTCGCCCGAAGCCCGCTTCAAGTGGCCCATCCTCGCCATCGAAGAGGACGGCCGGCGCGCCTCGCGCCTGGCCTTTTCCGCCGACGGCTACAACTGGCAGATCGATCACGCCTCGCGCTGGCATCCCGGCACGCCCGACCCCGGCTTCTTCACCTACCGCCACGCCGAACGCAACAGCCATATCACCCTCGCCCGCCCCAGCCACGGCGACCGCCGCATCGCCCTCATGGAGACCCGCGACTGGCGCACCTGGAGCGAACCGGAGGTCATCTTCCACCCCGATCCCCTCGATCCGCCCATGTGCCAGTTCTACGGCATCGTCGTCCTCCCCTATAAGGGAATCTACGTGGGCATCCTCTGGATGTTCGAGACCGACCCGCTCGACCAGTGGCGCCAGAAGCTGGAAGGGAAGATCTACGGCGAGCTCGTCTACAGCTACGACGGCCTGCGTTTCCAGCGCTCGCTGCGCCAGCCATTTGTCGGCCTCAACGAGCCGGGCGAATATGGCGGCGGCAACATCTATCCCTGTTCGATGGCCGTCGACCACGAGGGGCAGATCCGCATCTATTCCGGCGGCACTAAAGGAGAGCATTTCCAGGCGCGCACGCTCAGCCGCGATGAGCCCGACTACGCCGCCATCCTCATGCACCGGCTGCGGCAGGACGGCTTCGTCTATCTCGAATCACAGGCCGGCGCCGGCTACCTGACGACGCGCTGGGTGCGCCTCAACGACGAGCGCATGCTGCTCAACGTCCAGGCCCCCTACGGCGAGGTGCGCGTCCAGCTGTCGGACCTGGAAGGTCACCCGTTGCCCGGCTACACCTTCGATCTCTGCAATCCGTTCCGCGGCGACTCCACCGCCTGGCAGCCCCAATGGCAGGACAAAGCGGGCCTGGCCGAACACGTCGGCACACCCCTCCGCATTGACGTGCGCCTCTACCATGCCCGCCTCTACGCCATCCACGGCGACATCGAACTCATCTACGCCAGCGACCTCAGGTGAGCTGGTATTCGCGAGGAGTCCTCCGAACCCTCCCCCTGGTCGTATCTGCGAACATGGAATAGACCTGTTGGAAGCGCCTGTGAGATCAAATTAGGGGTCTATTGGGGTCTATTGGGGTCTATTGGGGTCTATTCTGGCTTATTCTGGCTTATTCATGTCTTATTCTGGCCAATTCCGGCCAATTCTGTAACCCGCGCCGCCAACCCAACCGCAGTCCACCCCTCCCGGAGATCAGGCCATGACCAACGAAACACTCTACAACGGCATCACCCTCCCGCAGACCTGGCCGCCGCGCAATGTGATTGAAGGCTCGCGCGAGCCGATCCCCGTGCCCTATCTCGCCCACCCCCCGCAGGTCATCCCCATCGACCTCGGCCGCCAGCTCTTCGTGGACGACTTCCTGATCGCGGAGACCTCCCTGACACGCGCCTACGGCAAACCGGAAATCCACCCGCAAAGCCCGGTGCTCAGCCCCGAAACCGAGGAGGAGATGGACTCCGGCTTCTGCCCGATGGCCGCGCCCTTCAACGATGGCGCCTGGTACGACCCGCAGGACAAATTGTTCAAACTATGGTACATGCCCGGCTGGTTCCACAGCACCGCCCTCGCCACCAGCACCGACGGCATCCACTGGGAACGCCCGCAGCTCGACGTCACGCCCGGTACCAACCTGGTATGGCCCAACAACGATGGATCCGACCGCGACGGCTGTCTCGTCTGGCTCGACAGCGACACACCCGACCCCGCGCAGCGCTACAAGATGTTCCAATACTATCGCCACTACAAGTCGAAGCCGGGGCAGCCCCCGATCCCACCCGGCAACTGGCCGTCCCAAATGGCCAGGGGGGAGATGGTCTCCGAAGGCTGGGCCCAGGTCTCGCCCGACGGCATCCACTGGAGCGATCCCGTCATTACCACGCAGGTCGGCGACAACACATCCTTCTTCTACAACCCCTTCCGCCGCAAATGGTGCATGAGCGTCCGCCGCTCCGGCCGCATCGACGAGAACACCAGTCTGCGCGCCCGCTTCTACAAAGAATCGGACGATTTCCTGCAAGGCGCGCAATGGGACGTGGATAGCGACGAGGTCTTCTGGCAACGCATCGACCACTTCGACCTGCC
>WTGY01000009.1 GCA_011523365.1 Caldilineaceae bacterium | reverse complement strand
CCCCGCACAAGGGAGGGCCGAATAGGCCCGACCGCCCAAAAGCGAGGAGAGAGTGAAGAGAAGTGAGGAAAGAGAAATTTCCAGGCCTGCTTGGGTCCGAGCCACAAACTGAATTTGGCTGTGTAGTAACCTCAGGTCCGGTATTTGGCAGAGTCGGCTCGGGGAAATATGGGCCCATTTGTTGACTTCATTGCCAATCGTCCTCTGCTTCTGATATACTTTATTCACATTCGAAAGGCAGTGTTCCTCCACCGCGAGCGCTGTTGCTGGCGTTCCCGTCGACCTGATGCGTGCTGCGTGTAGCCCAGCGGAATCTAGCAAAGGAGAATCAGTTGAGATGTCAGTCTATGACCAGAAACCATGGATAGAGAAGTACGAATCGGGTGTACCGGACTCAATTGAGTACAACGGCCAACTCACACACGAAATGTTGGATGCCTCGGCACAGACCTATTCCAACCAGATTGCTACTCGTCTGCTGCTCGCATATCTGCCGTTGGGCATTACCGTCCAGGCCAAGCAGACGTATGGGGAACTGAAGGACTCGGCTGACCGTTTTGCCTTTGCGTTGCGACGAATCGGCTTGCAGCAGGGCGACCGCATTGCGATCATGCTGCCGAACATCCCTCAGCAGGTCATTTCATTTTTCGGCGCGCTCAAGGCGGGTTGCGTCATTGTAAACACGAACCCGACCTATACATCGCGAGAATTGAACCATTTGCTGGAGGACAGCGGCGCTTCTGCAATCGTGATCCTGAGCGGGTTTGCCGAGCGTGTGTCCCAGGCACGCGAAGGTACAGAGCTCAAGCACGTAATCGTAACGGATGTGCCGGACCCGCTGGGTTTTCCTTTCAACAAGCTGGTGGCCAGAAAGGTGCGGGAATCGGGCATGATGACGGACGTAGCAGACGGCCCGGGCATATGGGCGTTTGACAACCTGCTTGAGACAAGCGCACCTAACCCGCCCAGCATAGATGTTTCTCCCGACGACGTGGTCCTGTTCCAGTACACAGGGGGAACGACCGGCTCACCGAAAGCGGCCATGCTGACGCACCGAAGCGTCATGTCCAACGTACAGCAGATCGAGGCTTGGTACAGGGACCTGGAATACGGTGGGGAGAGGACGCTGGGCGCGATACCGTTTTTCCATGTGTACGGGATGACTGTGGCGATGCTGTTTTCGATGTATACCGGCGCCGAATTGATCGTAACACCGGATCCGCGTCAGACAGATCTCGTGCTGGACATTCTTCACCGCGAAAAGGTGACGATGTATCCCGGCATTCCTACGATGTACACGGCGATCATCAACCATCCAAAGGTGGACGAAGTGGACCTGAGGTCGATAAAGGCTTGCCTTTCAGGGGGAATGTCGCTGCCGATTGAGATTCAGCGCCGTTTCGAAGAGATTACGGGCGGCAAGCTGGTGGAGGGTTACGGTCTGACCGAAACATCGCCAGTGGCGTGCGCCAATCCAATCAACGGGATGCGCAAGGAAGGAAGTATCGGCTTTCCCGTGCCCAGCACTGAGGTTGCAGTCGTCGGGCTCGACCCGAACGAGGCTGGGGAGTTCGAATCCGTTGCCGCGGGCGAGGAAGGCGAACTGATCATCCGGGGGCCGCAGGTGATGAAGGGCTACTGGAAGCGACCCGACGAGACGGCAGAAGCCATCACTGAAGAAGGCTGGTTCCACACCGGCGACATCGCGCGCATGGATGAAGACGGGTGCTTCTACATCGTAGACAGGAAGAAGGACCTGATCATCGCCAGCGGTTACAATGTCGTTCCCAGGGAGGTTGAAGAGGTACTCTATATGCACGAGGCGGTGCAGGAGGCAGTGGTGGCAGGCGTACCGGACGCGGTCCGGGGTGAAACGGTCAAGGCGTACCTTGTTTTGAAGTCGGGTCAGACGAGCACGCAGGATGAGATCGAAGCCTTCTGCCGGGAGAATCTAGCTCCGTACAAGGTGCCGAGGCTGGTTGAGTTTCGGGACGAACTGCCGAAGAGTCAGGTGGGCAAGATTCTGCGGCGTGTGCTGGTTGAGGAGGAAAAACGCAAGATGGCGTGAGCCCGGATTGGGACCGACACCCAACTGATGGGTCCGGCCAAGGGCGCAAGGTGAGAGGTTAAAGGAAGGCGTCATATTTGACAGTTTTGGCGTCGACTCTTATGATTAGGCGAGTGCGCCCCCGTGGTGGAATTGGTATACACAGCAGGTTGAGGGCCTGTGCCCTTTAGGGCATCTCCGTTCGAGTCGGAGCGGGGGCACCAGAGATGGGATACGTGAGAAGTTCGTTCACGTATCCCTTTTTTGTTTTCATGACTCAGCATGAGACCGGAGGTCCGGCTCGCCAAGATGGGCGGCACTTGACGAGAGGCATTGCGCCCTTCAGCGACGGCCCGAATCATACCGTCCGTCCACCAAGGCCTACCAGACCGGTTCAGTCGCCGAGATGTGCGAAGGCTTTCATTCCACGGTAGGTTGCGGCAGAGCCCAGGTCTTCTTCGATACGGAGAAGCTGGTTGTACTTGGCGACGCGGTCGCTGCGGGCGGGCGCCCCGGTCTTGATCTGTCCGGTATTGAATGCCACAACCAGGTCGGCGATGGTGTCGTCTTCGGTTTCGCCCGAGCGGTGGCTCACGACTGCGGCCCAGCCGGCGCGGTGGCTCATCTCAATGGCTGCGATGCTTTCGGTCAGGGTGCCTATCTGGTTGACTTTGCACAGCAGGGCGTTGCAGGCGCGCTCCTCGATGGCGCGTTCGATACGCGTCACATTTGTCACCAGCAGATCGTCACCGACCAGTTGGACGCGTTCTCCGATCGTTGCGTGGAGCTGACTCCAGCCTTCCCAGTCGTCCTCAGCCATGCCGTCTTCGATGGAGATGATGGGGTATCGACTGCACCAGTCGGCCCAGAGATCGACCAGTTCCTGGCTGGCGAGCTCAATGCCCTCGATGTCGAGCTGGTAGCGACCGGTTTCCTCAACGAATAGTTCGCTCACGGCCGGGTCGAGGGCGATGAATACGTCTTCGGCGGGTCGATACCCGGCTTTCTCGATTGCCTGCAATATCAGTTCGATTGCGGCGGCGTTGCTCCCCAGGCTGGGCGCGAATCCGCCTTCGTCGCCAACATTGGTGCTGTAACCGGCGTCGTGGAGGACATCTTTGAGCGCGTGATAGATTTCGGTTCCCCAGCGGACGCCTTCTGCGAAGGATGGGGCGCCGGCCGGCATGACCATGAATTCCTGGAAGTCGGTGCTGTTGGCCGCGTGTTTGCCGCCGTTGAGGATGTTCATCATGGGTACGGGAAGTGTGTGGGCGCTAACGCCGCCGAGGTAGCGGTACAGAGGCAGGCCTGTGGTTGCGGCAGCCGCTTTGGCGGCGGCCAGGCTGACGCCCAAGATCGCGTTTGCCCCCAACTTGCTCTTGTTGGGGGTTCCGTCCAGTTCCAGCATTGTCTGATCGATGGCTACCTGATCGAGGGCGTCGGCTCCCTTCAGCTTCTGCGCGAGTACGGTGTTGACATTCTCTACGGCCTTGAGTACGCCTTTCCCGCCAAATTTTGACTTGTCTCCGTCGCGCAGTTCGACCGCTTCATGGACACCGGTGCTGGCACCGCTGGGCACGGCGGCGCGACCGGTTGCGCCTCCCTGCAACTGTATTTCAACTTCGACAGTGGGGTTGCCTCGGCTGTCCAAAATCTGTCGTCCGACCATGTTTTCGATTTGTGTCATCTAAGATTCCCTTATTTCTTTCCTCCGGCACGGCTATTCCTCAGCCTATATCGCGGCGAGACGATAATATCTGCTGTCTATGCCTCAGTTGGCTGATCATGTGCGCCAGCGGCAAACTTGTAAAAAACCAGAACAGTTAGTATGCTTTGGCACTACGATAGTGGGCAAGGGGCGATCCTGCAAGTTGCACAGGATGCCGGTGTCGGAAGAGAGCAACCCGGATGTCACTGATTTACCTGGACCATTCCGCGACGACTCCGTTGCGCCCTGAAGTTTTTGCGGCGATGGAGCCGTATTTTGGTTCGACCGACCAGGAAAGCAATTCGAAGTACGGGAACCCATCCAGCATTCACGGAGCGGGGCGTGCGGCGCATGCCGGACTGAGCGAGGCGCGGAACACGATTGCCGACGTGCTGGGAGCTTCGCCCAACGAGGTTGTACTGACGGGTTGCGGCAGCGAAAGCGATAACGCGGCGCTGCGCGGGATCGCGCTGGCGAGGCGGCAGCAGTTCGGAATGAATCGCATCATCACCACGCCGGTTGAGCATCACGCCGTGCTATACACTGCAGAGGACTTACGCGACTTTTTTGGATTCGAGTTGACGCTTCTGCCCGTGGACGGCGAGGGCCTGGTCAGTGTGGAGGAGTTGGGGCAAGCTCTTGGCGACGGCTCTGACGTTGCGGTGGTCAGTGTGATGTACGCCAACAATGAGGTTGGCAGCGTGCAGGATATCGGCGAATTGGGTGCGCTTTGCCGAGAACTAGGGGTTCCGTTCCACACGGATGCGGTGCAGGCTGCGGGGAAGTTGTCTCTTGATGTCGATGGGCTAAACGTAGATGCGCTAAGCGCGAGTGCGCACAAGTTTTACGGGCCGAAAGGCGTAGGCTTTCTGTATCTGCGGCGGGGCACACCGTTTCATCCTTTTCTAATCGGCGGCAGTCACGAGAACGGGCGTAGGGCAGGCACGCACAATGTGCCCGGTATCGTAGGGATGGCGACGGCGCTGGCACTGTGCGAAGCTGAGCGAGAGGCCGAGATGGCCCGGCTGGGCCAGTTACGGGACCGGATCATAGGGTGCACGCTGGAGTCGGTACCAGGTGCGCGTTTGACCGGGAGCATCACGAAGAGGCTGGCCAATCACGCAAGTTTTACAATCCGTGACGTAGAAGCCGAAGGCATACTGATCGCCCTAGATCTAGCGGGAATCGCCGCAAGCAGTGGAAGCGCATGCACGAGCGCGCGTCAGCGGCCCAGTCACGTATTGGAAGCAATCGGTATTCCCGTTGAGGAGCTAGCCGGGGGCCTGAGGCTAAGCCTTGGATACAGTAACGACATTGAGCAGATCGAGCTACTCCTGCAGAGGCTGCCTAAGATCATAGACCGGCACCGGCAAAGCATGCCTGCTCCTCTCTAATCGATTCAGTTGCCGCCGATGTAGACGGCGGCAGCTCCCTTCCGGTATGCGCAGCTCTCCTCGAAACCATCCTCATCAGATCAGTTCAAGGAGTCATGACCTGACGCTTGTAGGTCTGCTCAGCCTGGACTTGCCGGCCATAGTCAGCTTGATATTTGTCTTGGGTGCTGTCATTCCTGCATCGCTAGTCCTGACTCTCGGCTATCTGCCGGTTGGCTTCCTCAGTTTCGCATTTGGCCGCGGCAACATGGACATATTGGTGTTTGAAGGCGCGGAGATTCCACTGTTGGTGGCGGGGGCGGTAACTGTCCTCCTATTGGCGGCGCCGACCTTCTATTGGCGGGTCCAACACTTCCGCCGGATTTTGCTTTCCACCACAGTCGTCCCCGGACAGATCAGGAGTTTGAACTTCACTCCGCTGGAGTTCAGCGTTGACTACGTGTACTGGTTTCAGCAGCGCGCGTATGCAGGCCGCAATGCGATCAGGCGCAATCACCGAAGGGAGAAGCGGTCGAGCTTACGACCCGGCCAGAACGTCTCTGCACTGGTAGACAGCTCCCAGCCTGAGGCTTCCATCGTGCTAGAGCTATATTCACGCGGGGAAGCTGGCATGGGCCTGTAAACTTCATCAAGGCCTGACACCTTCCTTCCAAAGCCACTACAGATTTCTCGAACACGGCGGCAGCAGGTCAACGCGGTCTGAATCGGGATAGATCAGAAGCTGCATTGTTGCGCTATACTTAACCCGGTATGGATCTTGACTGGACGTACAGGCCGCGCCGCCGACGCCGCAGAGGGTGCTTCGTCTGGAGCGGTTTGGTTCTGCTCTTGGCCGTCTATCTGTACATACAGCGCCCAGACTGGCTTGTGAGGCAGCAGCCACCACCCGCTACGACCCCGACTCCGAGCGCGCTCTACTGGCAGACGAAGGCGGAAGCACACATCGCCGCCGGCAACTTCAGCGAGGCCGAGGCCGCGCTCGAGCAAATGGCCGAACTGGAGCCGGAGAATGCCTACCCTCTGGTTGCTCTGGCAGAACTGCACTTGATGGCGCGTAAGGTCGAACAGGCCTATGCGCTCACACAGAAGGCGGTTCTTCTCGAGGAGAAGAATGTGGCGGCGCTGGCGATGCACGCGCGCGTGTTGGACTGGCGGGGGAACTACGATTCGGCTAGCGACTATGCCTTTCAGGCGCTAGAACTAGAGCCAGATAATCCAGATGTCCTGGCGGTTCTGGGAGAAATCTACAGTGACGTGGGGAACTACGGAGTCGCATTGGATTACCTGGAAGAGGCCCTGGCAATCGATCCCACGAATGAAATGGCGCGCCGCAATCTCGGATATTGGTATGAGATCCAGCGGGACTTCGAGCGTTCAATAATCGAGTACGGACGAGCTGTTGAACTTGCACCGAAGCGGCCTGATTTGTTCATCGAGCTGGGAAGGCAGTATGAGCATCAGGAAGAGTGGGAACTCGCAATAGAGAGCTATGAAAAGGCGGTGAATGCGGGAGAGACTGCGTTTGCACTTGACGCCCTGGGCTGGGCTTTGTGGCAGAGCGGCGACCATTTGCAGGCGCTGCGCATACTGCGCAGGGCGGCCGAATTGGAGCCGGAAAACGGACTTGTGCTGGCCCATCTAGGTATGGCCTACTACCGCCGCCTTAACTATGAGAGCGCTTCTGAGACGCTTGAAAAAGCGATGGAGCTTCTCGACGAAGATGAGATCAACGCCCAGTTTACATTGACTCTAGGGCTATCCCACGTCTACAAAAAGCCACAGGAGTGTGACCGCGCCGAACCCTGGCTGCAAAAGACGTTGGAGTTCGCGCCGGGCCTTTCTTCTGCTTTGCACGGGTTGCGCAGGTGTAGCACTGGCTAGCATGCCGGAGGTCCCGGTTGAGTGGGTGGTCGATTGCGATCACGCTTGCAGCGCCCGATTGGAAAACTGTAGCGGAGTCTTCGTTACGAACTGTCATCGCATATGTCTTTCAACCGAGCCCGTCTGAAGTCCTCCTTGCCCCGCCCAACAATCGGTGCGCCTGCGCGCGGAAACGGGCGACGCGGCCCAGAAGACGAGGCGCAGCCGCCCGCGCCGATGCGGCCACCTGCTCATGCCGAGCGCAGCGCATTGATCCGAGAGCGGGTGGCCACTCGGACAGTTACCTCCAAACGACGCTTGCAGCGTACGGGTACGCCCCTCAGAGTCCTACAGCAACCGATCCAGGCAGGTATGCGGAAGGTTTTCGACCTGCGGCGCCTTCTTTTTGTAGTAGGTGTGACTGCCATCGTGCTGCTGCTGCCCACGCCGGCCGGGTTAAGTGTAGACGGACACAAAGCGCTGGCGTTATTCGCCTTCTCAGGCCTGATACTTGCCCTGGAACCTGCGCCCTTGCCGATTGTGGCATTGCTGGTCCCGATTGTTCAGATCGCGCTGGGTGTGGATGACGCCGGCGGCGCGTTTGAGCCGTTTGGCACCCCGGTCGTATTCCTAATCCTAGGAAGCCTGTTCCTGGCAGAGGCGTTACGCAAACATGGTCTCACGCGGCGGCTGGCGCTGTATGCAATCGTAAGAAGTGGAGGACAGTTCGGCCCGCTGTTGCTGGCGCTGATGGCGATCACCGGCGGGCTCAGCATGTTTGTGCTGAATACGGCCACTGCCGCGGTGCTGATACCCGTTGCAATAACGATTGCCCAACAGGTGCCGCGACCTGAGGATGGGCGCAAGGCATTGGCGGTCCTGATACTTGCCATCGGCTACAGTTCGAGCATCGGTGCGATCGCCACGATCATGGGGAGCGGAGAAAACGCGATCGCCAGTGGTCTGCTAGGGCAGTTGTACGGTTTCGGGTTCGTCGACTGGATGAAATACGGTTTGCCGGTGGTACTGGTGTTGATTCCGCTAGCGTGGCTACTTCTGCCGCGTCTGTTCGCGCTGCCGAATCTGACGATAGACATTGAACCGGCCAGGCGGGAAATCGAGCGGTTGGGCGGGTATTCCGGGCCGGAACGGGAGATTATCGCAGTGCTGCTGGTGTCGATCAGCCTGTGGATTGCGGGGGGGTACATCGAGCATATGCTCAACCTGCCGGCCACACTGTTGAGCAGCGCAGTGATTGCAATCGGCGCGGTGGCCGTGCTTTCGGTCGAGAAGATCGTTGACTGGAGTGATCTGAAAGGCGTGAACTGGGGTGTATTCTTTGTAATTGGCGCGGGCCTGACATTGGGTGATGCTTTGGAGAAGACCGGAGCCAGTGCCTGGTTCGCCAACCTTGTTGCGCCAACGTTTGAGGGTTTGCCTTTTTTTGGCGTGCTGGCTGCTTTGATTCTGCTGGCCTTCTGTATCACGCAGTTCATGAACAACGTTCCCCTCGGCGCGATCCTGGCACCTGTACTGATCACTCTGGGGCAAGCTTCCGGCATTGACCCGGTTCGGCTTGTTATTCCGACTATTTTTGCAGTCGCCCTGGCATTTGCGCTGCCCAGCGGCTCGGCGCGGATGATCCTGATCGCGGTCACGGGTGTCGTTAGCCGACAGGAGATGCTGCGCGCAGGCGTGACCGTCGGTCTGGCATGCTCGGGTGTCGTCTTTGTATTCTTCCTGTTGCTCAGCCAACTGGGCATGATCTGATGGATTTCAATTTGGCCCCGACTCAAATGTGAGTTTAAAACGCAGGAATGTAAATCTCAGCGTAAACGACAGGGGGGTAGAGAATGCGCGTCTGGCTAATCGGTGCGGGCAATATCGGTTCGGTCGCGCTGCGGCAACTTCAGAAGAATTCGGCAATCGAGATCTTCGTCAGCGACCCGTCGGACCATCCGGAGGCTGTGCGCAGCGGCCTGATCGAGCGAGTCGATCTCGTGGCTAACATTTCGCCCGTAAACGTCAATGAGATTGCACGCCGGGTGCGTCCAGACCTGATCCTGCTTTCGCCCGGTATTGGCGAACAGGGCTTTGGCGCTGTGGAGGGCAGCAAGGCTCTGTCCGAGGCGCTGAACTACGAGACGATTATCGCCAGCGAATACCCCTGCCTTATCCTTTCGCTGTCGAATCAGAACTGAAAAGTGCAATTGAATCAGCTGGAGGCAATTGCCTGACATATGTTTACAGACACTGAGAGATGACGGACGATTTCTCGGAAATTCGGCACAATTTGGGTGTATACAGGCTGCGGGGATTCAGCGGGCGCGACGCCGAACTGAATACATTGTGCAGGTGGTTGCTAGAAAGGCGCGAGCAACCTGCGCTGGCGATAAGCGGGGGGCCGGGAAACGGCAAGAGTACACTGGCCACCGCGGCGGCGTGGAAGACGATTCACCACTTTCCTGATGGAATCATCTGGGTGGGGGCGGCGGGCCGGGACCGGTTCCGCATGTACGACATTGTGCGTACGCTGGACACGGTGCTGGGCACTACCTTGACGCGGGTGAGCGAGGAGCGCTGGGGAATCGGCATTCTTGAACAGCTTTACCGCCGCCGCCGCTTGTTGATTCTGGACGAGCTCTCGGGTGCGACTGACCGTGAAGTGCAGGTTTTGGCTGAAATCATCAGCCATCTGCATGACACGGAGAACCAGTCCCACATTCTATTGATTGATCGGGACATACACCCCGAGTTTGCTGAACTGGTGGGTGACCGACACCTGCAACTGGGCGGATTGCCCCTTTCAGAGGCGGTAGGCTTTATCCACGCGCGGGCGCCCGAATCGGTCCGCGATACGGCGTTACGCAACGTTGAGGGCCTGCATCGCCGCACAGGCGGAAGACCCCTGAGCATGCGCCTGGTTATGGGGCTGCTAATGGACTTTGGACTGTGGAGCGAACTGGACGAGCTGCTGGCCGAGCTACCGGCCGAGGACGGCGTCACGGACATGTCCAGTATGGCAGGCTTTGCCGTCGAGAACTTCGCCGCATTCTGGCCGGAGGCTGGGCTGATCCTGGATCGATTGGTCAGTGCAGCAGGCGGTGCAACCTACCAGGCACTGACTGAACTGTTCACGGAAGGGATGGGATCCGAGGCCGAGAAGCGCCAGACATTCGAAGGTCTCGTTTCGCGAGCCCTGGTAGAGGTGGATCTATTTGATCGCAGGATCGTGGTGCAGCCGGTGGTGCGGCGCTATCTTGTGGAAGGCGCGGTCATGCTGGGGGAGGACTGGCACCGTCAGCACGCGCGATATTATCTGCAGTTCGCACAGCGTTACCAGGAGTTTCCGATCCAGCGTTGGCGGGAGATCGACCCTTTCTGGGGAAACGTTCATTGGGGCGCGGACTGGGCTACCGATCGGGTGGAGCGCATCTTCGGTCAATCTGTAGAGACGATGGTATTTGAGAAGCTTGAGATCGAAGGGCTGCGCGACATGCCGATCAATTTCCTTGCGGTGCAGGAAGATCTCAAGTTGATGCGGGACTATGCACTGGCACTGGCCCACTATGCATTCTGGCGTCACCCGCCGGGCATCTGGCGCTGGTTGTGCGGCGGGGCAGTGGCTTCTATCGCGCTGGGCGACGCGGGTGATTTCGGATGGATGCTTGCCAACATAGGTCGACAGCGCTTTTTCAACGGGGAAGTCGAAGAGGCAATTGAGTGGCTGCAGAGAGCGCTGCGTATTTTTGACGAGCGGGATATGCTGATGGCGATGGCTTACGGTCATACTGACCTCGGCACTTCTTATCGCGTGCTGGAAGAGCCGCGTCATGCGCTCGATCATTTCTGGCTGGCGTTCGAGGCGGCGGCGCAGCTAGGGGACCCCCGTTCGCTGGCGCCAGCCTACATGAACCTTGGCAGCGCTTATCTCAGCTTGAACAATTTCGAGCGGGCGATCGAACAACACCGCAAAGCATTGCGAGTGGCTCTGCGGCTGGGTGACGAAGCGCTGGTGGCCAGCGCGCACAATAACCTGGGTCTGGCAATGGAGGGGATGGCGATGTACGCCGAGGCGCAGCGCGCCTACGAGTCGGCCCTTACAGTTTTCCAGCGAAACCGGGACGACACCGGCATAAGCACCTGTTACAACAATCTCGGCTCCGTCTGCTATGCGCGGCAGGATTTCGCGGCGGCGCTAGATTGGTATGAGAGAGATTTGGAACTGTCGGACAGACGCGGCGCGTGGATGGACAAGGCGGCAACACTGCACAATCTGGGCCACGTGGCGTTGGAACAGCAGAACCACGATCAGGCGGCTGAGTATTTTCGTCGAAGCCGCGAGCTATATGCCGCCTTTCAGTTGAATGAGTACGTGGCGGAAGAGGACGAGATGCTGTCCTACGTTGCCGCGGTGGCCTCCCCGGGAAGATCCCAACGCTAACAAAACGCTTACAATTTCGGTGGATCATATTCTTGTCAGGCGACTGGAAATATGCTACACTTTCTGATGGTTTAGCACTCAAGGCTTTTGAGTGCTAAATGGAATCTGGAAGGCTGTACGGGACCGTGCCGGGATAGTGTTCGAAGGGCTACGCGGCCGGTATGATGTGCGCGAACGGATTCTTAACCCGCATTCAAAGGCGGGGGTCTTACTGTAACAGGTTTTTCATCAGAAAGTGTCGAAAGGCAAGGAGGAAGGTCGAATGAATCTCAAGCCGCTCGGTGACCGGCTGGTAGTCCAGCCCCTGGAGGGTGAGGAGCAGACTTCCACGGGTATCTATCTGCCGGAAACTGCCAAAGAGAAGCCGCAGCAGGGCGAGGTGGTCGCAGCGGGTCCCGGTGCACGGGACGAAGACGGCAAGCGCATCGCCATGGATGTCTCCGTAGGTGATATCGTTCTTTACGCGAAGTATTCCGGCACGAATATCAAGCTGGATGCGACTGAGGTTCTGATTCTTAAAGAATCGGACGTTTTGGCGCTCGTTGAAAGTTAATCGGACCTACACTGAAAAGGGTCAATAAACCCGCCCTTGGTGCGCGGGTCAAACTGGAGGAGAAAGACCGTAATGGCAAAGCAACTTGAGTTTGAAGAAGAAGCCCGCCGCAGCCTGAAGCAGGGAATCGACGCCCTGGCGGATGCGGTAAAGACCACTCTCGGCCCCAAGGGCCGCAACGTGGCGCTGGACAAGAAGTGGGGCAGCCCGACCGTCACGCACGATGGCGTCACCGTTGCCAAAGAGATTGAACTTGAGGATCCTTTCCAGAATATGGGTGCACAGCTTCTCAAAGAAGCTGCGACCAAGACGAACGACATTGCCGGTGACGGCACAACAACCGCCACGGTGCTGGCCCAGTCGATTGTGAACGAGGGCCTCAAGAACGTCACGGCCGGCGCCAACCCGATGCTTCTCAAGCGAGGCATCGAGGCCAGTTGTGATGCGATTGTCGCTGCGCTGAAGGACATGGCGACACCGGTGGCCGGCCAGGAAGAGATTGCCCAGGTCGCAAGCAATTCGGCGGCTGACAACCAGATTGGCGACCTAATTGCCGAAGTGATGGACAAGGTGGGCAAGGACGGCGTCATCACGGTTGAAGAGAGCAAGGGTCTTCAGTTCGAGACCGAGTATGTCGAGGGCATGCAGCTCGATCGCGGCTATCTCAGCCCCTATTTTGTGACGAACAATGAGAGGATGGAGGCGGAGCTCGACGCGCCCTATCTTCTGATCACCGACAAGAAGATCAGCAGTGCGCAGGACATCGTACCTCTGCTTGAGAAACTGGTACAGGTGGGCAAGCGTGAACTGATCGTGATTGCCGAGGACGTAGACGGCGAGGCGCTGGCCACGCTCGTACTCAACAAGCTGCGAGGCATGTTCAACGCGATGGCGATCAAGGCGCCGGGATTCGGCGACCGCCGCAAGGCGATGCTGCGCGACATTGCCATTCTCACAGGCGGCCAGATCCTCTCGGAAGAGGTCGGCCGCACGCTTGAGAGCGCCCAGCTAGAGGACCTCGGCCAGGCGGACAAAGTCATCAGCACCAAGGACGCCACCACAATCGTTGGCGGCCACGGGGCCACGGAGGAGATCCAGGGTAGGATCGAAGAGATCCGCGCCGAGATCGATGCCAGCACCAGCGACTATGACCGCGAGAAACTGCAGGAGCGTTTGGCCAAGCTGGCCGGCGGTGTTGCCATTCTGCGCGTCGGCGCTGCGACCGAGACCGAGCTCAAGTACCGGAAGACTCGCGTCGAGGACGCGCTGAGCGCTACCCGCGCCGCGGTCGAGGAAGGTGTTGTGCCCGGCGGCGGTGTTGCCCTGATCAATGCCGTCTCTGCGCTGGATAGCGTAGACATGGATGATGCCGATGCCGCAACAGGGGCCCGTATCCTGAAACGCGCCCTCGAAGAGCCGATGCGCATGATCGCCACCAACGCCGGCCTGGACGGCGCGGTAGTGATTGAGAAGGTGCGCGGTCTGCATGAAGGCGGCCAAGCCAACACGGGCTATGACGTGATTCAGAACGGCTACGTCGACATGATGGAAGCCGGCCTTTCCGACCCGGTCAAGGTCACGCGCAGTGCGGTCGAGAATGCAAGCTCGATTGCGGCGATGATCCTGACGACGGCGGCGTTGGTTACGGATATTCCTGAGGAAGAGAAGCCGATGCCGGCCGGTGATCCCGGAATGGGCGGGATGATGTAAGGTTGGTTGGATTGGGAAGTGAATAGAGTTGAGAAGGGCGCCGGAGGCGAACTGCCTCCGGCGCTTTTTCATTGGAGATGGGAAGAGGCAGTTTGTCAGTTCAGGCGGGGATACGATCAGGCCTCCAAATAAGCCTCAAACAGTTCCTCCACTTGGACTGTGAATCCTTCCAAGGTTGGTGACTGGAGGGTATGGCCTTTGCCATAGGTTCCTGCAACTTCGAACCGATTCTGTCCTTGCAGTAAGACCATGACCGTCTTGGCTTCAGGATCCACGATCCAGTACTCTCTCACGCCGTGATAGGCGTAGAGTTCGAGCTTTGTGGTCCGGTCGAGCTTGGCGGTGGAAGGGGATAGAATCTCGACGACCAAGTCGGGAGCTCCTTGAACGCATTCAGGCTTGAGTATCTGGTTTCGCTGTCTCGAAACGAATACGATGTCTGGTTGAACTACGTCTGTTTCTGAGAGGACAACGTCAGTAGGGGAACAGAATAGTTCTCCCAGATTATGTTCATCTACGTATCCAGAAATTGCATTGAGCAGTTTCCGCAAGATGAACTGATGATACAGGAGTGGTGCGGGGGCCATAACCAACTCTCCGTCCAATAGCTCGAATCGCTCTTCGTCTGACGTTTTCAAGTAGTCGGCGTAAGTGTGCTTTGCCTTCACGTTTATCACGTCTGACCTCCAAAGGAGAAGCTGAGAAAACGACACAGCTATACTCTTCCTGACCAATTCCGATTATAGCACAAATGTAACAGGCTGAAATTACTCGTGTCAAAGGCGCGGGAGAGAAAGGGAACAACCAGTAGTTCGGCAAGGTTTCAGAGTTCGTCGGTCAGGATGGAATGGATCAAGACTCCATCAATCCCCTTAATCTTGAGACTGGAGATTGGGAGGAATGGCTCATGTTACGGAAGGCCGTCCAAAGAGTATATGTACCGAGGGGAGGAGTTATCGCCCCTTTTGCGTTGCCGCGCAGGCATTCATAGGAAGGCTAAGAATGCAGGGCCTTACTCCCGGTTGCTCCTTTCCGACCACGCAACATCCTCCTCCAGCACATTTGCGGTACAGCGCACGGCTATCTCGCGTGAAATCGCCTTTATTTGTAATTCTTCGCCGGTCTTCTCTTGAGATTGGGTAAGACACTTAGACAGCAGTGGCGGAGATATGATCAGGTCTCCAAGGAGGCTTTAAACACTTCCTCGATCGGGAGTCTGAATCCCTCCAAAGTTGGTGACTGAAGGATATGGCCTTTGCCATAGATGCCTCCTACCTCGAACCGGTGTTGTCCTAGCAGTAAGACCATGATCGTTTTGGCGCTGGGATCCACTATCCAGTATTCTGTTACGCCGTGCCGGGCGTATAGTTCGAGCTTGGTAGTCCGGTCGAGTTCGGCGGTGGAAGGGGAGAGAATCTCGACGACCAGATCAGGTGCTCCACGGATGTTATCTGGGGTTATGATTTGGGTACGTTTATTCGAGACAAAGAGCAGGTCGGGCTGCACAACGTTAGTGTCCGACAGGACTACGTCGAAAGGAGAGAAATAGACCCTCCCCAGGTTGTGCTCTCTAGCGAAGGTTCCTATCAATATGTGCAGGACACTCGAAATGTACTGATGAATCTCCTTGGGGGAAGGGGACAATACCAATTCTCCGTTCAGCAGTTCGTAGCGCTCGTCGTCCGACGTTTTCAGGTAGTCGGCATATGTGAGCTTAGCCTTGACATTTAGCACATCGAGCCTCCTCAAGAGAAGCGGCGAACGCAATCTCACATCGCTCACCATTTGGTCACAACGATCATAGCACAAATGTATTAGTGCACAAAGACGCGATCCACGCTCAGGGTATCTGCAGCCTGGACAGCGGAAATGAACATGGGCCTGCGGGAAAGGAATAGGCTAGCAGGATTACGGACTCAACATACTGTCTTTGGTCCGGAATCCTTGATTGCCCGCTACTGTGTCGATCGGATCTCAGAAGAGTTCTCTAGCCTAGGCGAAGCGTCCTCGGCATTTCTTCGCACAGCCGGATTCTCGAAGGGAAGTCCAAGGGTATCAGAGCCGTACTCCCTGCTGCAGTTTTTCCGCAGTATAATACTGATTTCCGGCACAAGTGCGGCACAGAGTGCGTGCATCCTCTTGGACCTCGCGTTCGTTGATAATTTCTTCGCCACACTCGTCGCAAATTGCCCGCGCGCTGGCGCGGCTGATGATGGCGGCGACTGGGGTCGACAGGGTCACCCACTCGAAGGAGAGAAGCTCGTCGTCAGGCATGCGCTGGTAGCCATGGAGCATGGCGAAGTAGCGTTGCGATTGCTCGGGGGCGTAGTCGCGGGCGCGGGTGCGGACATCGATTTGGGGGGCGACCCGGAGGGCGCGTTCGGTCTTGACGTCGACGAAGGTTGCGGCGATTTTGCCGTAGTCTTCTACACGCAGCGTGCGGCCGCCTACGGAAACGCCTGTGACCGCCTCTACTCCGTCGACGAAGCAACCGTCGGTCTCCACGATCACAAGCAGGCGCTTGTCAATGCGAGGCACTGCGAGTTCCAATGCGGCCGAAGCGGCGATGGCGCAGCGGGCTCCGAGAACCTGACGGGGGCAAAGGTGGTTGTGGCGGGCGGAAGCCACTGCGAGCGCCGATTCCAGCGCTGGCAAGTCTACGAGTTTTTGCGTATCGATCGATATCGCCATTGGCGCACCTCCTTGGGTGCGGGATTCCGGCTTCGGGCCCTGCCGGCGGCTGTTTGAACACTGGACGCGTTCCAATACGGCGACCTCGACCCATTATACCATTGCGATCAAGTCGCCTGTCTTGTAGGCAACAATTTCGTTGACCAACTGAAGAGCAACCGGACACGCGCGTATTGCCGCAGCCATGACGGAAAATCAGCGACTGTGTTAAAATGCGCTGCATGATTGGGAAGACCACTAGAAACAAGCATGAACTGCCTCCATCTGAGACGACCGTCGTCGTCGCCATGAGCGGCGGCGTCGACAGTTCGGTCGCGGCAGCTTTGCTTACAGAGCAGGGCTATCGATGTATCGGCGTGATGATGCGGTTGTGGGCGGAGGCGGCAGCCGGTGAAGGATCTGGAAACAAGTGCTGTGACGAGGAGAGCGTGGAGGACGCGCGCCGTGTCGCGGACCAGTTGGGCATGCCGTTCTATCTGATCAATGTCGAGCGGCCCTTCAAAGAGAAGGTAGTGGATCTCTTTATCGAGGGATACAGTAGCGGGCTGACGCCCAACCCTTGCCTTGCCTGCAACCGGCACATCCGCTTCGATTATTTGCTCAACTATGCCCGGCGGCTGGGCGCCGACTTCCTGGCCACCGGCCACTACGCCCGATTGCGTAGACAGCAGGATGGAAGTATTCAACTGTTGCGCGGCGTTGATGTGCATAAGGACCAGTCCTACGTCCTGAGTGTGCTGGGGCAGGCCGAACTGACAGACCTGCTGTTCCCTGTGGGCGAATTGGCCAAGGAGGATGTGCGGCGGATGGCGGCTGCACGGGGGCTGCCGATCCACAGCAAGCACGATTCGATGGATCTTTGCTTTGTGATGGATGACGACTACCGGCGCTTTCTTTCGGATTGGGCCGCAGACGCGATGACAGCAGGCGAAATCGTGGATGTTGCGGGAAACGTGCTGGGCGAGCATGAGGGGTTGCCGAACTATACGGTGGGGCAGCGTCGGGGCTTGGGCCTGAGTGGGACGGAGGCCCCCATGTACGTCGTTGCGTTGGAGCATATTCGCAACCAGCTAATTGTAGGGCCGCTCCAGGCGCTAGGCAGGTCTGAACTGACGGCTGCAAGTGTGAGCTGGACAGCAGGCAGGCCGGTTCCCTCGGGTAGCCGCGTCCAGTGCCAGATCCGCTATTCAGGGCAGCCTCTAGACTGTACGGTCTATCCCCAAGAAGATGGCAGTGTGCGGGTCGCGTTAGAAGAGCCGGCTCGCGGAATCAGCCCGGGACAAGGCGCCGTGTTCTACGACGGCCCCCTCTGCCTTGGGGGAGGGCTGATTAAAAGAGGGTATCCCGGCGACGATCCGGCAGCAACTGAAAAGACGCCGGCCCATCGAGTCTCCCCAATCTGAGACCGAGGAGGTTTACGACTGGTTTCAGGTACGCCAATCGCGTCGCTAATTCTCAGTCCGCCGGTTCTACTGGCAACGTTGCTCGTTACGGGCTATGCCAGCTTATTCCACCTGTGGACGGGCCGATCGCTGCGGGAACTTCCGCAGTATCTGATTGCGGCCGCTGTGGGATTCATGCTGGGACACTGGGTGAGCCAGACGTTGCAGTGGGATACGTGGCAAGTAGGGCAGCTCAGCCTGCTGGAGGCGACGCTGGCATCAATCATTGCCTTATTCCTGGTCCGGGTTGTCACAAACTAGTGCAGTCTTTTGGGCAGGGGTGCCGGTGCAGCCGCTGGTTAAAGCGGACGTAGTAGACTGGGCCGATTGCAAAAGGAGAGCGTCGTGGTCAGCGCCACAGTTCGGGACATCGCCATCATTCTCGTTGCGTTAGAAATTCTCATAATGAACGGTCTGCTGGTGGTTCTGATCTGGCAGGTCTGGCGCTTGGTCAAGATGATTCAGGCCGAAGTGAGACCGGTTATCCGAGACGGCCAGGAGACAGTCGGCACGGTCAAAGGTTCGGCTGAGTTTGTGAGCACGAGTATCATTTCGCCCCTGATTTCAACGAGCAGTAGACTGGCTGGCATCGTACGGTCCGCACAGGTGATCAGGTCGGAATTGAAGAGTTCTGTGGACGGGATGGCGCCGGCACGGCGTCAGACACGGGCCGCTGAAGGCGAGCAGCCCCAAGAGGCGACGGAATCCCCGCCCCCAGCCGGCTGATGGGGCAATCGAGGCTATACCACGTAGTCGGTAGTGTAGGCCTGCCCATCATGCCAGAGCCTGAACCTCTTCATGGCGCCGCAGGTTTCCAAGAAAAATCCGATACTGGCCAAGGCGTGCCACTGGCGAGTGCAGCCATGCACTCGTATCTCTTGCCTGTTGCGTACCTGTCGGTGGGGTCTTCTGAATCAGAGTCCCTTCTCTCAAGATTTGAATCTTTCAGACGGAATCATACGCAGACTCCTGTTTTAGATTGAGGTCTCACGGAGTGATCCGATGAACTACTGGGAGACAAAGCTGATCCGACTGCGGGGGGTGGAGCCGGAGGACGGCGACACTTTCTGGCGCTGGAACCAGGACAGCGAGATGGCGCGAAATCTTGAGTTCGTCTGGCCGCCAGTTTCTGTTTCCCAGGTACGCGAATGGGCGGCGGCCGAGGCAAAGAGAAAAATGGAGAACGACTCTTTCAACTGGGTAATCGAAAATCGCGAAGGCACGGCGGTCGGTTTCATTCACACGCACAACTGCAGTCCTCGAAACGGCGTCTTCAAGTACGGACTCGGTGTTGAAGTGTCCCACCGGCGCAAAGGCTATGCGGCGGCGGCTGTGGTGCTCATTCTTCGCTACTATTTTGAGGAGTTGCGCTACCAGAAGGTGACCGTTCAGATGCACAGCGAAAACGGGAGCTCCCAAGCGTTGCACGAGAGGCTGGGATTTGTACGCGAGGGGGCAGTGCGACGGGCCATCTACTCAAGCGGGCGCTTCCTGGACGAACTGTACTACGGCATGACGGTTGAGGAGTATCAACAGCGGTATGGCGGGGCAAGCGGATGAGTCGCCGCATCGGTGTGAAGCGGATCGACCCGATTTCGGACGACTGGCCCAGCCAGCTGCGCGAGATAAGGAGGCAGTTGGGGGACAGGTCTTCGCTGCTCCCTCATCATTTTCTGGAGGCTGTCCTGCCGAAGATCGGCGGAGCCTGCGTTGCTATCTTTCAAGACAAACGCGGCGTTGCGGGTTCGCCTTGCGGCTACGCATTTCTGCTCCCTCGGGACACTGGCGAGGAGGGCGCCACTTATACGCTGCGATACGAGCATGTTGACGGGTCACCTGCACTTGACGCCGACGCAGTTACTAGCGCCGTCGGCGAGGTTCTGGCTCCAGATCAGAAGACGTACCTTTACCTACCAGACGCGGACCACACTTTCACGCCCACTCATATCGAGTTCAACGGCGTGAACTGCGGCCGGCCCGATGCGGATGAGGCAGCGGAGGTTCGTGCGATGCAACGCTCGATCTGGCACAGTCCACCGGACGGGCTATACCCAAGCGACTTGCACTGCGACGAAGGGGGCATAGGTTGCTCGCTGGTGGCCCGTGTTGACGGCGTTTTGGCCGGATTCCTGTTGGGGTTTTTCCGGTTTCCGACAGGTCCGGCCGGTGCCGGGATGCATATTTACCGCCAGGACCTGCAGTTGGAATCTCAGCTGCTTGCGGTGGCCCCCGGGAAGCGCAGACGCCGAATCGGTCAGTTGCTGAAAAGGCTGCAAGCTCGCCAAGCAATTGAGATGGGCATCGACCTGATCAGCTGGACAACGGACCCGCTTCTCTTTGCCAATGCCCTGCTAAATTTCACACGATTGGGCGCAGTCGCTTGCGAGTTTCAGCCGAGCCTATATACATTTCGCAACGAGTTGAACCGGGTGATTGCCTCCAGATTGAGCTTGTTGTGGGCGGTTCGTTCAAGGCGAGTGCAGCGAGCACTGCAGGGTAGAGGACAGCCAGGGCCTTCGGAGGTTGAGACTGATCCAGAGTTGACGGTTGTCAACCGGGCGGACGGATCGCCGCTATTCGGTGCTACAAGTGCCCGTATCGCTATCGAGATTCCCTCCGACTGGGTGGCACTACAGAGACAGGACATGCCGACCGCGCAGCGCTGGCGCGATATTACGAACCGGCTGCTGGACCACTATCTCGGTTCGCAGCCGGGCGGGTATTTCATCACGGGAACTGGGGTAGCCGGGTCGCGGCGCTTCATCATTGGTGAGCGCGTGGATGACAGGTTGCTGGAGCAACTGTTTGCGCCTGCGGTGCGTGAGGCGGACTGGCATCTGTAGTAGTCCAAGACGCCTTGAAGAGGGAGCCGTTGGCCGGGAAGGTTCACGGTCAGACCATGAGCTGGTCGATCTCGACGTCGTGGCGCAGCTTCCGGGCCTGGATTATTGCGCGCTTTTGGAGTAGGCGGGGCAGGCCGAGGAGGCCAGCTATCTGGCCCCGGAGGCGGGCGCGGGCAGCGCTGCCGCGAAAGTTGCACAGCGCGTCAAACGCGATCGAAAGCTGTGCGCCGACAATTTGCGGGGCGTGATCCACCAGTAGAGAAGTCGGCATGTTTTTAGCAAGGGTCCAGATGGTGTTGCGCCCCACGTAGAAGCTGCTCAGCTCGTCGCCGCCGCTGCCGCCCAGTTTGTGGTAGACATGTGCTGCCGGTGCAAGAACCGCTTGCCAGCCAAGGAGTTGGGCGCGGAACGAGAAGTCCACGTCCTCGATATACATCCAGTAATCCTCGTCGAAGCCGTCGAGGGCTTCCCAAAGCTCGCGACGCACGGCCATCGCGCCGCCGCAGCCGCCGAATACCTGCTCCGAATTGTCGAATTGGCCGCTGTCAGTAGCCCAAACGCCCCGATTGCGTGGAATCCCGTCCCTTCCCATCAAGTCCCCGGCCGTGTGGATGCGGTCGCGTTCCTCGAATAGGAGGAGCTTGGCGGCTACGATTCCCGCCTGGGGGTGGGAGCAGATTGTTTTGGCCAGTTCGGCCAGGAACTCCGGCGACGGTTGGGTATCGTTATTGAGAAGTACAATGAAGCGGCCGCGGGCGGCGCGAGCACCCAGGTTGACGGAGGCGACGAATCCTGAGTTTTGGGGGCTGGCCAGGATGCGCGTTTGACTGGCGTTCTCCTGTACCCATTGCACGGAGTCGTCGCTACTGGCGTCGTCAGCGAAGATGACTTCGAAGTCGGTATACTGCTGCGCTTCCAGGCCGGCGAACAGGTCGGGCAGGTGGTGGATGCCGTTGTAATTGGGTATGAGTACAGAGAAAAACGGAGTTTGTGCGGATTGCTCAATTGATTTGCGCGCAGTTGGTTTTTGACCGTTCTCGTTCATATTGTAGCCCAGGTCACCTTTCGGATTCTGTCTGCACGTAGTCGTGGAGGGCATCACGCCAATCGCGCAGGGTGATACCGAGAGCCGCGCCGGCATTGTTGACCAGGACGGCGTGAGGGGGAGGTGTTGTTGGGCGAGGCCACTCATCGGCGCTAATGGGTTGGATAGGAAGCGCCTCGCGTCCAGAAAGGCGCATCAGTTCGACTGCCCAGTGGTAGCGGCTGGCCCAGCCGTCGTTTATGAGATGGTAGATGCCGTAGCGTTGTGTTTCGATCAGCTTTGCGACGGCGGCGGCTACATCGGGGGCGTAGGTCGGGTTACCGAACTCGTCGCTCACAACGCGAAGGGCGCCGTGCCGGTCTGCAGCGGCGCTTATCTTGGCTGCAAAGTTGTTGCTCCCCGCGCCGTAGAGCCACGCTACACGAACGATGTAGAGGCGGGGCAGGGTCGAGGAGGCGGCCCGTTCGCCGGCGGCTTTGCTGCGGGCGTAAACACTGCCGGGAGAGGTCTGTTCATACTCATGGTAGAAGTGACCAGCCTTGCCATCGAACACTTCGTTGGTGCTAATCTGGACCAGGGTTCCGCCGCAGCGAGCGCAACCTTCGGCTAAATATTTGGGGCCGAGGGAATTTACGTTGAAGGCAAACTGTGGGGCCTCTTCTGCTCCGTCGACGTTGGTCCAGGCAGCAGCATTGATGACGAAGTCAGGGGCGGCTTCGGCCACAGCGTCGGCAATCGCCGGGTCTGTGATGTCGTAGCGGGGGCGCGTCCAGCAGGTAAGCTGCCCTGCGGAGCTAAAACAGGAAGCCAGGGCTTGTCCTAGTTGTCCGTTGGCGCCTGTAATCAGAATGTGCGACATGGGGTTGTTTCTGCCATCCGGTTTGACCTCGTGAACGCCAGGGGCTTTCGCGTTTCAGTATACCCGAGGTCTTGCGGGCGGCAGAAGATTCACCTGCATTCGTAGCCGCGATGCCATGCTCTATGTGCGTGGTGTGTGCGGTCTACCGGGTCAAGAGTGACGGGGTTCAGTGTCAGGGCTTCTGAAGCGGGCTCGCGATTGTCATAGCGGTGAAGGTTGGGTATGTATGGGGGTATCCTCGCCTGTCTTGCCTGCGCTAGCACATACTCGGAATCCGCCAAGACGCGGAGGGGAATGAAGCCCGGCCGCCGCGAGACGACAACTTCAAATTCGCCACACACTCGCTACGGCGCGGACAGGAGAGGGGGCGTTGCGGGGGCTCCGCCCCCACACAAGGGAGGGCCGAATAGGCCCGACCGCCCAGAACTGCAGTGGCTAGTGGTCAGTAGTCAGTGGTTCGTGATTGCGCCGATTGATTTGGGATTGGCGTGACAAGGAGAGTGGAATCCTCGCTTGCGTCTTTCAGGGTCGCCGACTGAGGGTGGCATTGTAATTGCGTTCTAAGCTTGCTCAGGTTTCTTGGGCCAGGAGGGCTCTGATCAGATTTGGAAGGCAGTTTCGGAGGGGGAAGAGATCGTTGTAGCCAACGTGGCCTCCGTAAGGCAGGACGTGGACACGCAATTGGGGATGGGTAGGCAGTGCGGTGAAATCGTCCGAGGGAATGAGTGGATCGTTGGCCGCGGTGAGAATTGTCAGCGGGGCCGCGAGGCCGTGAATTTCACTGGGCTGGACTGAATAGGCGTCCAAGTATTCTTCCACGCCACTGTATTGGGACATGCTTTTGGTCACCCAGTCGCTCATTTCCCAGATTGTCGGGACAGAAGCCAGGGGTGTAAAGTCGTATAGTTCGGGAAACAGTTTTTGCTTCTTGAGGAGCGAATCCAGCCAGCGGCGGCGAAAATAGCGGCGCAGGAGACGGTGGTTGTCCAGCAGAATGCATGTGAGGCGGGGATTGAGGACGGGATTTACCGCGATGGCCCGGCGCAGATTGGGGATGGGACTATGGGCATGGCGCAGGGCCATACGGACGACGAAATTGCCGCCGAGAGAGGCGCCGATGATGAAGAAAGGCCTACCGGCAGCGAGAAGGCCAACCTGCTGGGTTGCGGCGTGGAACTCCTCGATGAGGGTTGCGAAGAAGATCCCCCTGTTCAGGTGGTGCGTCGGTCCATGGTCGCGCATGTTCATGCGGACGACATCATATCCTGCCCGGATCAGAGAGCTGCCCAGGATGAGATTGTAGGCGGAGTGGCTGTCTCCTTCCCAACCGTGCACCAGCATGGCCAGACCTTTAGGATCTGTTTGTAGGTGGACGGCGTTCCGGTGTGGGGTGTAGAATCCAAGCAGCCGCACGGCCCGGCCCGGATTGAGATCCGTCCTGTCAGGTCCGGCGTCGAACAAGATTATCTGTTCGTCTTCGTTGACTAACGCGGCATCTCGGGGGATGTGGCGACCAAGAATCGTCTGCAGATTGCCATCGCGTAGAAGCCTGTGGGGCCGGTACTGGTTCTCCGGGTCAAGTTGCCGTGAGTGCATATTTGAGTTCGCGAGGTCTTGATTTCTATATCGCTGGGCGGACGGTCTTCGAATTCGCAACCGGCCAGGTTCGCGGGCCGACTTGCAGTATGCATTCGAATCAGGAATTTTGCCCCATGGCAGGGTGCATCCCAAAATGGGGGTGAGCTATACTGAAAGGGAGGTGGTGAGCTAGAG
>WTGY01000168.1 GCA_011523365.1 Caldilineaceae bacterium | reverse complement strand
GCCTGCCCACGTAGGCGCGCCACCATCCCCATCCCCATGCATCGGCCCCGTAGGGGCAGGCCTTGTGCCTGCCCACGCACGCGCGCCACCGACCCATTCCACGCTCCCCAGCCCTATAGGGGCAGGCCTTGTGCCTGCCCGCGTACGCGCGCCACCGTCCCATTCCACGCACCCCGGCCCCGTAGGGGCAGGCCTTGTACCTGCCCGCGTCCGCGCGCCACCGACCCATTCCACGCTCCCCAGCCCTGTAGGGGCAGGCCTTGTGCCTGCCCTACCCCTTCCTCAAAGCACGCAGAAAATCCCAGCCTCCCTTGCCATAAATCTCGCCTTGCCAAACTGTCTTCACCCCAAAACTGGACCGCACCCCAAAATTCCGGGCCAATTGCATGGAAATCAGTGGTATAATGGCATTGAGCCGAACTACGAAAAGGCATTGCCGAGAGAATGTCACCTTCAAGCCAGACTCCCTCTGGCAGGGTATCCGCAGGCGAAGAAGAGCCCGTGCAAGACTGTAAACTTCCGGCATTATGTCTGCATCTAACCTGGAAGAGACAGCGAGACAACCTGCTCATAGTCAAACGCAAAGACCAAAACAAGGAAAACTGCCCGCTCAGACCCGACTCAACCCGACCCTAACCGTCCGGACACGACGCCCTGCCCCGCACCGCCGACTGACCGGAAAAAGTCGGTCGAAATTGAGACTCGTTGAGGGGTTGCCGGAACCGGGAACTGACTCTCGAATCGGAGTAACTGATGCAAAAACGTAACGACAACAAGAGCCGGAAAAAAAATTCACCCGCTTTTACCCGACTTTTCCGCCATTTCCGCTATTTCCGCCATATTCCCGCCAAACGCCACCGAACCGGTTGCAAAACTGACCAACTCTGGAAAGTTCAATCCCAATAAGATGCCTTTGCCCTGCCCGTAATTCCCTCACGGTTGCCAAGCGAAGATGACTACTGTAAACTGAAAGTTCATAGTGGAAGGAAGAAAGATGCGGCTGCAGGACAAAGTCGCCATCGTTACCGGAGCCGGCCGCGGGCTCGGCCGTACGATAGCCAGACATTTTGTTGATGAAGGGGCATCTGTTGTCATCGCCGAACAGGACACCGAATCCGGGCGGCGTGTCCAGGCCGAATTGCAAAGTGCCCGCGCTACCGCCGTCTTTTTCAAAACCGACGTCTCCAGCCGCCCCGACGTAGAACGATTGGTCGACGAGACGGTGCAGCGTTTCGGCCGCATCGACATTCTCGTCAACAATGCCGCAGTCCTCGGTGAAAACGGCCATCTCCTCGAAATACCCCAGTCCGTCTGGGATCACGTGCTCAGCGTCAATCAGACTGCCGTCTTTATCTGTTCACAACTGGTGGGCCGTGTCATGGCGAAGGCCGGCAGGGGAAATATCATCAACATCTCCTCCATAAACGGCACCGTCCCTCTCCCACGCTGCGCAGCCTATGTCGCTGCCAAGAGCGCGGTCGAGTCCTTGACCCGCATTGCGGCCACCGACCTGGCTCCTTACAATATCCGCGTTAACACCATCGCTCCAGGTCCCATCGAGAACCGCCCGCCGCACCTGAATTCACCGCGCCCGACCGAAGATACCCTGCTTGGTCGCAACGGCCTGCCGCACGAAATCGCGGCCGCAGCCGTCTTTTTGGCGTCGGAAGAGTCCAGTTTCATCACCGGGGAGCGCATAGCCGTCGATGGCGGCATGTTGGTCAACGGCTATCGAATCTACGACGTCGCGCGCCCTGCATAGCGCACTCTGCCTGCGCTACGTCAAGAGCAAGCACCAGCTCTTGGCAGAGAAGGTTGGAATGACGAGGAGAACCGAGAGTAATTGCGTAGCGATAATCCGAGTTGTCTGTCTGTGAAATTGCGCCGCCTGATAACTTCCCTGATCATTCCGCTTGCCCTCCTGTCCGCCTGCTTCGGCCCGGACCTGCCCGGCGCGCCCCAAATGCCCAAGCTGCCTTCCCCCCGTTCGCTGCCCGGCGTCGACGAGCTGCTCGACCAGCTGCCCGGCTTCGACCTCGATCTCCTCAAAGAGCTCGAACTCCCGGACCTGAGCGATATCGCCGACCTGCCGCAGATGGTTGACCTCCCGACCGTCGATCTCGCAGAAAACGCCATGGCCTTCACCGGTCCGACCGAAATGCGCATCGAAATCGGCGAATTCATCCGCGGCACCGACATTCAGCTGACCGCCATCGTTGAAGGCCGCGCCCAATTCCTCTTCTCCGGCCTGCGCGCAGAGCGCATCGCAGGCGATTCCCTTGACTTCGACGGCCCCTGGCCGAACATCGGTGGCGTCGACTACCTGCTGCGACTGCGCGTCTATCGAGTGACCGAACAGTACGTACGCGCCGCAGGCGTCCAACGCCTGCTGATCGAGGGCATCCAACCCATACATCAACCCGCCATGCTCCTGCAGGAGAATCCCCTCAGGATGACCTATACAGGCTCTGTCGCCGCGGGTGATCTCCTGAAAGGAACAACGTTCGGCTACGTCGGACAGGCAGAACAGGGCGCCGAAATCAGTGGAATCCCCGCAGGCGACTTCCCCTTTCGTAAGACCGGTGATAGTCTGCGATGGCAGGGCATGCTGCGGCCCGACCTGCCTGCACAGTTCGACCTGCGCATCGTCCATTTCGGCGAAAACTCAGTCCAGGTGGCAGGTATCGTCTCCCTGCAACTTCCCGATTAGATGCCCTGGACAGTCAGCCGCAAGGCTGCACCGCGAACCTTACGTAGAAAGGATTTCTTCTCAACAGGAATCTATGACCTGAGAACCGCGATGAAGCAGAGAAAGTACGGCCGGCACCGAACAATAGGACCGCCGAGCTCCGGAGAAAGAAGCGATGGTTGAGGCCATAAGCAACACGGGTACGCTGAGTGTGATCCGGAGGTTCAGACCTCACGCCGACCTCCAGGGAATTCGCGCCGACTATTACAACCTTACCGACCTCCAGGGCCAGCCCTTGGCCGGACTCCTTGTGCTGATGGACCGCCGCGGACGGCCCGTGCGCGGCGAAATCCACATGAACAACAACACCGCTGACGCCCTCTACGAGATCGCCCTCCGCCAGAGCCTCCGCCTCATCGAAGACCGCTACAAAAGTGACCGTCCCGTTCGTGTCTACCCCCTGCGCATGCAACTCAACAGTGACCCCCTCTCGGTTCAGCCCAGGGGCAGCGCCCCAACTCCCGCCATCGCACCGCCGCCCGCGTCGAGCAACCCCCTGCTTCTCGTCGGCGCCGTGCTCCTCGTTATCTCCGCACTCTTCAGCGGCTGGTTCCTGAACGAATGGCTCACTGGCGACCTCACCCAGACCGGAACGCAAACCACGCTTTCCGCCGGGTCCTCCTCGGCCGCCGCCGGACAGAATGTCCTCATCGTCGAAACCAACGGTCTCCCTCCCAGTCGCAACGCAATCCCCATGAACGTCGGCGACCGTATCCGCCTCCTGCCCGAGTACAAGATCTCAATGCGCACCGAGGCCGGCGCACAGGCCGGCGTCATCGTTACCCACCTCCAGGACGCCGATCCCATGACAATTCTCAACGGGCCCATCTGGCTCGAAGGCAACACCGATACCATCGTCTGGTGGTATGTGCGCGTGGACAGCGGCGCCGAAGGCTGGGTACCGGCCAATACAAGTGAACTTACTCTGTTGGAACCTCTCGCCCAATAGGCGCCAACACTCTGGTAACCCCAACTATGTCCGAAAACGAACAATCGCATCCCAACGTGATCGTAGTCGTTGCCGATACCTTGCGCACAGCCTTTCTCGGCTGCTACGGCAACGACTGGATCCGCACGCCCTCCATCGATCGCTTCGCCCAACAAAGCGTCCGCTTTACTCGCGCCCATCCTGAATGCCTCCCCACCATTCCCACCCGGCGCACGCTGCACAGCGGCCGCCGCGCCTTCCCCTTCAACGACTACCGACCGGTCCCGTGGGACAACGTCTACCTGCCCGGCTGGCAACCGATGAACGCCGAAGAAAGCACGATCGCCGAAACCCTGCAGCAGGCCGGCTACCACACCGGCTTCGTCGCTGACGTACCCCACTATTTCGTTCCCGGCATGAACTTTACCCGCGGCTTCCAGCAGTGGGAGTTCGTCCGCGGCCAGGCCGAAGACCGCTGGCATGCTGTCGCCGACGCCGACCCCGCAATTCTCGACCGCTATCGCGCCGGCGCCCCCGATCGCATAGCCGCCCATCTGGTTAATGTGCGGCCCCAGCGCCCGGAAGAAGACTGGCCGACCGCCCGCACCTTCCAATGGGCCATCGACTTTCTGCGCGCTAACCACCCGCCCGGCCGCAACAAGGACACCTCCCCTTTCTATCTCTACGTCGACAGCTTCACCCCGCACGAAACCTGGGAAGCCCCCCTCCACTACTATGACCTCTACGGCACTCGCGCCCAGCGCGAACCCATCTGCCTCACCGCCGCCTACGGGCCCTTCGCCGATCAGTACGACGACCGCATCCCCAGCATCCGCGCCAACTACGCCGGGCTCGTCACCATGGTCGATACCTGGTTCGGCCGCCTCCTCGAAACTGTCGACCAGCTGGAGCTGCGGAACAACACGCTGGTCTTCTTCTTCAGCGACCACGGCACCAACTTCGGCGAAAACCCGGACGGGATAATGGGAAAGCCCGCCGACTACATGTACCCCGGCACCATGAACATCCCTCTGCTCATGCGCCATCCCGCCGGCCTAGGTGCAGGCCAGGTACGAGATGAAATGGTCTACACTCTGGACGTGCCCGCCACAATCCTTGCCGCCACCCGCCAGCAGTCAGCCGACCCCGTTGAAGGCCAGAACCTTCTGCCCCTGCTCGAAGATGGAGGCGAATTCGCTCGCCGCGACTTTCTGACCTGCCGCTATGGCAACGCCGCCTGGTACCGCGATGACCGCAACTGGTTCTTCGACTCCATCGGCTGGCAGACGCCGTCCAACGGGAGGCAGCCAATCACGCGCCTGTTCGATCTCGAAACCGACCCCGAATGCCGCGTGAACATCGCCGCCCACAGCCTGGAGCGCGTCGCCCTGGCCCGCCAGCGAATCCTCTCCGACGCCGGCGGTCATCTCAACTACTATGAGCGTCACGATTCCACCGACGCTCTCGGACGACCGCAGTTTTCAAGCAGGTAGCTCTCGATTCTCTTGGGGTCGGTGACCGCTGGCCGCTCCGCCAACCGGCCCCAGTCAACTGGAGTTCTTCTAATGCCCAAGATTGCTGCCGATCGACTCGAACGAATCGCAGGACGGCTCATGCACGCCGCCGGCGCCTCCTCCGCCGAAGCCGCTACCATCGCCCGCCACCTGATCGCCGCCAATCTGGCCGGCCACGACTCCCACGGTGTCATCCATGTCTCCGGCTACATCGCCTCAATGCAAAAGGGCCACGTGCAACCCGGCGCCCCCTTCACCATCACACAGGAGAGCCGGGCCACAACCGTCGTTGACGGAAACTGGGGCTTTGGATTCACCGTTTCCGAACGGGCCATGCAGCTGACCATCGACAAGGCCCGCCGCGAAAACGTCGCCGCCGCCACCGTCGTACGCCAGGGCCACGTCGGCCGCCTGACCGACTATCCCCTCATGGCTGCCCAAGCCGGCATGATCGGGCTGATGACCGCCGACTCAGGCCGCGGCCCCAAGAGCGTTGCACCGTTCGGCGGACGCGAACCCCGCCTCGGCACCAACCCGATCTGCATCGCCGTCCCTTCCAACCTCGACGGCCCCTTCTACATCGACATCGCAACCTCCGCCGTCGCCGGCGGCAAACTGGGCGTTGCCATCCAGCGCAACCAGTCAATACCCACCGGCTGGGTGATCGACGGCGAAGGCCGTGCCTCCACAGACCCCGCCGCCGCCCGCAAAGGAGGCGCCATGCTGCCCCTCGGCGGTTCGGAAGGTCACAAAGGCTTTGGCCTGTCCGCTATGGTCGAGATTCTCTCCGGACTGCTGACCGGCCTGGGGTTCGGGATCGAACCGACCGGCCGCCACAACGACGGCTGCTTCATGGCCGTCTTCCAGGTTGACGCCTTCCGCCCCTTGGAAGAATTCAAGCAGGAGGTAACCGAATTCGCCCAATACCTGACCGCAACACCGCCTGCCGAGGGCGTCGAACGCGTCTTCTACCCCGGCGAACTCGAATACTTGCGGACCCAAAGGGGCCGAGAGGACGGCATATACGTCGAAGAGAAGACCTGGCAAAGGCTTGCCGAACTGGCCGGCGAACTTGGCGTCGACGAGGACTTTTCAGCTGATCAAAATGGCCGGTGACCAATTCCGCCCCTGCCCTAAACCGCGAACCGCCCCGTGCAGACCTGGTCTTGGGGTCACCGGGACTGACAGACCGCCCAGCCCATCTCTCGCCCCTCCGCCAGCACCGGTAGGGGCACCCCTTGTGGGTGCCCTCGTACTCACCCCAATCTTGGAATGCACGTGAATTGCAGCGCAACCGCACCAAAAACAGTGATATAATGTCCCAATACCAAAATGCGAATAGGTACTTCTGAGAGCGTACTGCCATGAAGCCATGACGCCCGCTGGCTGGAAATCTGAAGGCGAAGCAGGGCCCGTACAAGACTGTGAACTGCCCAGTACCCAACGAAAACAGCGAGGATTCGTGCTCGAATTCATGCGCAAAAGACCATAACAAGGAAAACTGCCCGCTCCGACCCGACTTTTCACGACCTGGCCCGACTTGACCCGACACTGACCTTCCAGACCCGACCGCCTGCCCCATCGCCGGCTAACCGGCATGAGTCTGTCGTCTGTTGGAGTGGTGGAAGAGCATCGTAGAGTACTTGCCAGAACCGGGAACAGGCTCCGGACACCCAAAAACTGATGCAAAAGCCTTACGACAACTAGAACCGGAGAAAAAAAATCGCCCGACTTTACCCGACTTAAGCCTACTTTACCCTACTTTACCCGACATGACCCGACATGTGACGCCAACTGTATCCCACCATTTCACCGGACGCACAACTCTTGTACATTTTTCGTTTGACCTCGTACGCGCCCACGCGCACCGGCGAATCCCTCATCACAGGCCATCGAACAAATTTCATGTACTGTAGTAAAGACATCACGCAAACACTCGCAAACACTCGTAAACGCTCGTCTAACACACAGGCGAGAAAGCCAGTGACCCACCATCAAGACAAACGGTCCACGATGAATGAAATGCGCGCAACAGCACCCAAGGCTTTCATGCGCAGCATAACTTGACCATTTTGCGCCGCATGGCCCTCAACCTCTTGCGCAGACAGAAAAGCGCCCAAACCGGCATTTCTGCCAAACGTTACCGTGCCGGATGGAAAACTGACGATCTCTGCGGTGTTCTATCCCGATAAGAAGCGATTGCCCCGACATGAAATGCCCGCCGCGTTGAAAAAAGCCGCACTTCAGGCTACAATGGCCCTGTTGTTGCCGAGCATTGACCACAATGAACGATGCAAGATCTAATGACCAAACCGGGTAGCGCCATCACGCAAAGCCTGCGTGGTATGGCGCTTAGCCACCCGGACACAATCAAAGTACACTTCGACCCGGACTTCGTCGAGCGATTGGCCCCCGCCCCGTCCGGAAAGGTCGCGGTCGTTAAAGGCAGCGGCAGCGGACACGAACCTCTGCCCACCGGCTACGTCGGTCTGGGCATGCTCGACGCCGCCTGTCCCGGTCCCATCTTTACCAGCCCTTCCCCCGTCCAACTGTTGGCTGCCGTCCACTCGGTCAACCGCGGCGGAGGCGTCCTATTCGTTGTAAAGAACTACGCCGGCGGCGTGCTCAACACCGAGCTGACCATCGAGATTGCCATGCAGGAGGGAATCGACGCTCGCTACGTGCTCGTCAATGACGACGTCTCGATCCCCAATGCCTCCAATCGCCGCGGCCTTGGCGCAGCCACCCTCGCCTGCAAAATCGCCGGCGCCGCCGCCGAATCCGGTTACACGCTGGCAGAGGCTGAGGAAGTAACGCGGCGGGCAATCGCCTCCTCACGCAGCATGGGCGTAGGAACCAACATCAACACGCTCCCTCGCAACGGGCCCAACGAAAATCTGGCAGACGATTCGATCGAACTGGGCGTGGGCATTCACGGCGAACCCGGCGAAGTGCGTTCTGTGAGCAAAGGAATGCCCGAAATCGTCGACCTGATCGTGCATCCAGTTCTCCATGACCTGCCCTTTGCTTCCGGTGATCGCATACTGCTGTTCATCAGCGGTATGGGCGGTACGCCGCCTCTTGAGTTGTACCTCTTCTCCGAAGCAATTCACCAACTGCTGGCCGCACATAATCTTCGCGTCGAGCGCCAACTGATCGGTAACTATCTGACCTGCCTCGGCCGCGGCGGGTATACCATAACCCTGATGAGACTGGACGACGAGCTGCTGCAGCTTTGGGATGCCCCCGTGCATACACCCGTCCTGCACTGGTAACCAACCGGCCAGCCGACTACGGACTGTGAAAATGGCCCAGGAGATCACAACAAAGCAACTGCGCAAATGGCTGCTGGCTTACGCCGCTCGTATCATCGAGAACGAGGACCATCTCACCGAGTTGGACACCGCCATCGGTGACGCCGACCACGGAGTCAATATGCGCCGCGGCATGGGAAAACTGCAGGATCGCCTCCAGGTGGAGGGGCAATCGGAAGACATCAGCGCCTTCCTCCGCTCCGTCGCCATGACACTCATCAGCGGCGTCGGCGGCGCTGCCGGCCCACTGTACGGGACCTTCTTCCTGCGCGCCGCCACCAGCCCCACAAACGGAAGCTCGATAGACCTGCCACAGTTGACCCAAATGTTCCGCTACGGCCTCGATGGACTCCAGCAGCGCGGCAAGGCCCAGGCCGACGACAAGACCATGATCGACACCATCCAGCCCGCCGTCGAGGCCATGGAGGCAGCGGTTGCTGCCCACCAGAGTGCCGCCGTCGTCCTGGCCGCTGCCCGCCAGGCCGCTCACCTGGGCATGAAACACACCATCGAAATTGAGGCCAGAAAAGGACGCGCCAGTTACCTTGGCCCCCACTCCATCGGTCACCAGGATCCCGGCGCCACCAGCGCCTACTTCCTTTTCGAGACCGCCGCCGAGGTCCTCACGACAACTGGTGCTGGCTGATGCCTCAACTGATCGGTGCAATCGATTCCGGGACGACTAGCACCCGCTTCATGCTCTTTGATCAAACGGGCGCCGTCGTCGGATTCGAACAGCAGGAACACGAACAGATCTTTCCTCGCAGCGGCTGGGTAGAACACGATCCCCTCGAAATCTGGCAGCGCACCCAGGCGGTGATCCGTGCCACCCTCGCCAAATGTGATGTCCGGCCCGGACAGATCGCAGCCATAGGCATCACCAATCAGCGCGAGACCGCAGTCGTCTGGGACCGCCGCACCGGCCTGCCCGTCTGTAACGCCATCGTCTGGCAGGACACCCGCACCGACCGCATCTGCCGCCGCCTCGAAGAGGCCGGTCACGCCCCCACAGTCCAGAAGAAAGCCGGCCTGCCCCTGGCAACATACTTCTCCGGCCCCAAATTCCGCTGGATTCTGGAAAACGTCGACGGCGCCCAGGCCCGAGCCGAAGCCGGTGACCTGATCTGCGGCACCGTCGACAGCTGGCTCATCTGGCAGCTCACCGGCGGCGACCGCGTGCATGTCACCGATCCCACCAACGCCAGCCGCACCATGCTGATGGACCTGGAAACCCTCTCCTGGGACCCGGAACTCTTGGATATTCTCGCGATTCCGTCCTCGATGTTGCCGGAGATCCAACCCAGCAGCGCACCTGCCTTCTACGGCACGACCGCCGCCGATGGCCCCTTCGCCTCCCCAATTCCCATCTGCGGCAACCTCGGCGACCAGCAGGCCGCGACCGTCGGCCAGACCTGTTTCAGCCCTGGCGAAGCCAAGAACACCTACGGGACCGGCTGTTTCATGATCCTAAACACCGGTGAGGAAATCGTCTATAGCCGCAACGGGCTCCTGACCACCGTCTGCTACCAGATGGGTGAATCCGCACCGGTCTACGCCCTCGAAGGTTCCATCGCCATGGCCGGCGCAACCGTCCAGTGGCTTCGCGACGAGCTGCAGCTGATCAGTTCGGCAGCCGATACCGAAGAGATCGCCCAGAGCGTCGACGACACCGGCGGCTGCTATCTGGTACCCGCCTTCAGCGGGCTGTTCGCGCCCCACTGGCGCAGCGACGCCCGCGGCGTAATCGTCGGTCTCACCCGCTACGTCAACCGCGCACACATCGTGCGCGCCGCGCTCGAATCCATCTGCTACCAGACGCGCGAAGTGTTGGATGCCATGAACGCTGACAGCGGTGTGCCGCTGCGACAGCTCAAGGTCGACGGCGGCGCAACCGTCAACAACATGCTCATGCAGATGCAGGCCGACATCCTGGGAACCAAAGTCATCCGGCCTCGCATCGCCGAGACAACCAGCCTCGGCGCCGCCTACGCGGCCGGCCTGGCTGTCCGCTTCTGGCCGGACCTGGAAACCCTGCGCACGCATTGGCAGGTAGACAGAGCCTGGCAGCCGCGGCTCGATGACTCCGAACGAACGCAGGGCTATACCGGCTGGCAGAAAGCCGTAGAACGTACGCTCAATTGGGCGGAATGAGAACTGTGGTTACCGTCTGCTCCGTCTCTGTCGCGCTGGAGAGTCAATCCTGATCAGTCTGGTTATCGTCTCCCACAGTGCCACACTTGCCCGGGGCGTCCATGAATTGGCGGTGCAAATGGCTGGAGGTCAGGTCGAGATAGGGCAGGCTGGAGGCCTCTCGGATGTTGGTGAGACACTTGGCACCGACGCGTTAAAGATACTTTCCGCCATTGAAGAGGTCTGGTGTGAAGATGGAGTACTCCTGTTGATGGACTTGGGCAGCGCTGTCATGTCGGCCGAATTGGCTCTCGAAATGCTGCCCGAACAACGGCGGCAAAAATGTCTACTGAGCAATGCGCCTTTGGTGGAGGGCGCCATCGTCGCAGCGCTTCACGCCAGCCTGGGTGAGCCTCTGCAAGCAGTGAACGCCGTCGCCGAGGCCGCGCTTTCAGCGCCGAAGCTTCCCGGCGCCGGCTGAGCAAATCGAACGATCGCTGTATTGGAACTCTGAGATGGAGAATCGACCTTCACAGGCAGGACCTCAAGAGGAAAGGCTTGAGGATAGTCAACACCACCAGCAGAGTGGGCTGCGCAACAACGCCCGCTCCCCTCTGCCTGATTGTCGCCCCGCGCAGCCGGAGACGTCGCCTCAGCTGTCCAGAAGCGTCGTGGTTACGGTCAGCGACCCGCGCGGCCTCCATCTCCGCTCCGGCAGAGATGTGGTCCGTCTCGCCAGTCAGTTCCAGGCCCGGATCACAGCCGCCAACCTCAGCCGCAACACCCACGCCATCGATCTCAAGAGCATTATCCAACTGATGCAGCTTCAGGCCCGCCAGGGGCACGACCTGCAACTGGCAGCCACAGGACCCGACGCTGTCGCAGCCATCGAGGCGCTTAGCTCCCTCTTCTAGACACCAGCGAGAAATCTGTGCAGCAGCTCTTTCACGGCCTATCGGCAGCGCCAGGGGTAGGCATTGGCAACATATACAAATACGCCCCGGTTCCCGCCGACGATTCCGGCAAGACATCCCCTCACGCTGCCGGCGACCCCGAAGAAGAGTGGGAGCGCTTTCTGGCAGCCCGCTTCCTCGTCGATGAGGAACTGGCCCGACTGTCTCAGATCGGACAGACCGTAACCGCAGAGATATTTCTCGTTCACCGCGAAATCCTCCACGACAGCACACTCACCGACGCCGTCCGCGCCGCCATCGACTCCGGCGTAGACGCAACCCGCGCCACCCGGCAAGCAACCGGCGATCTCGTCAGACTCTTCCAGGATCTCAGCGACGAGTACTTCGCCAGCCGCGCCACCGACATCCGTGATGTCGGCCAGCGCCTCGTCTTCCGCTTGGGCGGAATCACCTCCGCCCGCCAACTGAACCCCTTGCCCGACAATACAATCCTGCTCGCAGAGGACTTGACCGCCTTCGATACCACACACCTCGACCAGGACCACGTCGTTGGCATCGCCCTCGCCAACAGCACACCCACTGCACACACCGCCATCCTGGCCCGTAGTCTCGGTATCCCCCTCGTCTGCAGCGCCGGCGCTGAAATCCTCCAGCTGCACACCGGTATGTTCGCCGTGGTCGACGGAATCCGTGGCCGCCTCCTCGTCGACCCCGAAGAGGAGACGCTCGAACAGTACGAGCTGACCCGTTCCCGGCTGCGGCGCTTCCAGGCCGAAGCGCTCTCACAGTCCCATGAACCAGCCCTGACCCCCGATGGCGAACGCATCCCCGTTCGGGTCAACGTCAACAGCCGTGAAGATCTCCTGCAAATTCACGCCAACGGCGCCGAGGGCATCGGCCTCCTTCGCACCGAAAACCTTTTCCAAAACCGAACCAGCCCGCCAACCGTTTCCGAGCAGCTGGCCGCCTACCAGGATGTGCATTCCTACACCAACACCCACTCTCTCACCGTGCGCCTGCTCGACATCGGCGGCGACAAGCCGGTCCCCTATCTGCAGCCTCCCGCCGAAGCCAATCCCTTTCTCGGCGTGCGCGGCATCCGCCTCCTGCTTCGCCACCCGCAAATGCTCATCGACCAGGCCCAGGCCCTGATCGAACTGGCGCAGAGTGTGTCGCCCGTAGACCGCATTCGAATTCTCATCCCCATGATTTCGAAAGTGAACGAAGTCCACCAGACTTTGCAACTGCTTGAAGACATTCCCGGCTATAAGCACTGCCGCCGCCAACTCGGCACCCTCGAAGTAGGCGTGCTCATCGAAGTGCCGTCGGCCGCCCTCCTCGCGCACCACTTCGCCCCGCACGTCGACTTCCTCAGCATCGGCACCAACGATCTGGCCCAATATACCCTCGCCGCAGACCGCGTAAACAGCGCAGTCGCAACCCTGGCAACCCCGCTCGACCCCTCTGTCCTCCGCCTGATCTCACTGACCTGCGAAGCGGGACGCGCCGCCGGCATTCCCGTCGCCATCTGCGGCGAAGTCGCCGGCGACCCTTCCGTGCAGCCCCTGCTCCTCGGTCTCGGTCTGAATGAAATCAGTGTGGCCGGCCCGGCCGTTCCCCTCGTCAAATCCGCAATTCGACGCGTGGACATGGACGCCGCCAGAGAGCTCGCCGCCACAGCGCTCAAATGCAGCCGCGCCCAGGAAATCCATCAACTGCTCCATGACATTGGATAGCCCCCGATGAAGAGGATGCAGACTGAAATCCTCGTGATCGGCGGTGGCGCAACCGGAACCGGTGTAGCCTGGGATGCCGCCCTGAGGGGCTTTCGCACCGTCCTAATCGAAAAACGCGACCTGACCCACGGCACGACCGGGCGCTACCACGGCCTCCTCCACAGCGGCGCAAGATATGTCCTCAAAGATCCCGATAGCGCTGTCGAGTGTATCAACGAAAACCGCATCCTCCGCCGTACCCACACCCACTGCATCGAAGACACGAGCGGGTTTTTCGTAGTAACGCCCGAAGACGAAGACGACTATCCCGATCGCTTCGCCGCCGCCTGCCGCCGCCTCGACGTCCCCTGCACCGAGATCCCGGCGGCGTCCGCCCTACGCCGCGAGCCTCTGCTCAACCCCCGCATAAGCCGCGTCTTTGAACTGCCTGACGCCGCCGCCGACAGCTTCCTCGCCACCCACGCCACCGCACAGGCCGCACGCCAGGCCGGCGCCACCCTGCTGCCCTACCACGAGCTCACCCGTCTCCGCCTCTCCGGCGGCGACGGCAACCGCACACTCTCCGGCGCCACCGTTCTCGACACGGTCTCCGGAGAAGAACTGCACATCGACGCCGATCTCGTCATCAACGCCGCCGGAGCCTGGTCCGGTCATGTCGCCGCACTCGCAGGTGTGGAGGTGAAGATGATCCTCGGCAAAGGCGTGATGCTGGCCACCAACGCCCGTCTGACCAACACCGTCATCAACCGCTGCAAAATGCCCGGCGACGGCGACATCCTCGTGCCGATTCACACCGTCACCGTCATCGGCACCACCGACGAACGAGTGGCCGAACCGGAGGACCTGCCCATCGAGCAGTGGGAAATCGACCTGATGCTCACCGAAGGCGACAAACTCGTCCCCGGCCTCAGCCGCAGCCGCATCCTGCGCGCCTGGGCCGGCGTGCGACCCCTTTACCAGGAGACGCAACTTGCCGGTGGCCCAGCCCAAAGCGAAAACGGTGCCCAGTCGAACGAGTGCCCGGCGACGGAGCTGCCCCAGGACAGCCGTGACGCCACCCGTGCCCTCGCCCTGCTTGACCATCAGCAGCGGGACGGCATACGCGGCTTCATCACCATAACCGGCGGCAAATGGACGACCTTCCGCCTCATGGCCGAGTCCGCAGTCGACGCCGCCTGCGAGCAGCTGGGCGTTTCCCGCCACTGCCGCACCGCCGGGACACCCGTGCCCGGTGTCGAACAGGGCCACTACTGGCTCGGCCATAGGCTCAGCGAAGTCGAAGACGAGAAGCTACAGTCGGAGCTGATCTGCGAGTGTGAACTGGTCACCCGTTCCATGTTGGAGGGCGCCGTCCAGCGCAACCCGACCGTCACCCTCGACGATCTGCGCCGCGATGTCCGACTCGGTATGGGACCGTGTCAGGGCGGCTTCTGCACCTACCGCGCCGTCGGTATCCTCCACCAGCTTCGCGCCGGCGAAGCCTCGCCAGCAGCCGGCGAGTGGAACGTTGCCCATATGCAGTCCCCGGCCCATCACCACCGCGACAGTGCCGCGGCAGAAGCCACCGGCACCGGCTCTGAGTCGGCCTTAAGTCCCACCCCCACCCCCACTGATGACTCCCACCAGCGCTCCGCTGCCGTCGATCCCCAGGCAGCCGTTTCGCAGCCGAACCTGCTCCTGCGCGACTTCCTCCAGGAACGCTGGAAGGGCGTCGCACCCATCCTCTGGGGACAGCAGCTGCGCCAGGAACGCCTGGACGAGCTGATCTACCTGAGTATCCTGAACGCCGGTCACCTGCCGGTCGATTACGGGGAAAGCCCCCTTTCCTCCTTCTATCGCTCCGACTCCTCCATTTCTGGTTCAGACCGCTAGCCATGACGTCCGCATGGGAATCTGTCACCGAATCAGAGGCGAGTGTTCTGAAGTCGTGTAGCCTCTTGCCCAAAGCCCTTAGCCAGGATCCCTAGTTGCGCATGCTCGATCTCCTTGTCATCGGCGCTGGCCTGACCGGCCTCTTCGCCGCATATACCGCCGCTCGCGCCGGTCTGCGCGTGCGCGTGATCGCCCACGGCGCCGGCGCGACGCACTGGCATGCCGGAACAATCGATCTTCTGGGATATGTGCAAAACAGCGAAGAGGCGGTCGCCGACTGGACGCAGGCGCTCCCCGAACTGCCGCCCGCACATCCCTACAGTCTTCTCGGCGTGGACACAATTGCGACAGCGCTGGACGCGTTTCAACGGCTTACCGCCGCGGCCGGCCTGCCCTATGTACGCCCCGGCGTGACCATGATTCTTCCTGTTCCCAACGCGCCTGAGGAGCCGATTTCGCAAAAGAGTGACCTCGACAATGAGGTCGACAACGACAACCTCGGACGCAATTGCCAGCTCATTTCACCGGTCGGCGCCCCTCGCCCGGTCTATCTGGCGCCGGCTGCCCAACAGGCCGCCAACCTGGAGGACGACCGCCCCCTGGTAATTGTAGGCTTGGAAGGAATGCCCGACTTCTACCCGGACCTGATCGCCGAAAACTTGCAGAGACAAGGCCACCGGGCTCGCAGCGTGACTGTGCCCCTGAGCAGAATCACCAAACAACGCGATAGCAACCCACTGCAAGTGTCCCGGCTTCTGGATCAGCCGCTCGCGCAGGCGCAGTTCACCGAGATGCTGGTGAATCTGAGCGTCGCCGGCGAACGTGTGGGTCTCCCCGCAGTTCTCGGACTGAACGCCCACGCCGCCCTCGTGACGCAACTGCATGAGGCAATCACCAATCGGAGCCAGCAAGACACCCAATCCAGCCAGAGCAAACAGGCGGGCATTTCGGTCTTCGAGATCCCGACATTGCCCCCAAGCGTTCCCGGCTTGCGTCTCGACGCCGCCCTGCGCGCCCAGTTGGACCGCCTGGGTGTACGAGTCGAAATCGGCATGGAAGTCTGCGCATTCCACGCAACCGGCCGGCGCATTCTTTGGATCGAGACCGAAACCGGAAGCCGCCCCCTTCGCCACACCGCCCGCAACTACCTGCTCGCAACCGGCGGTATCCTCGGCGGCGGCATCTACGCTGACCGCTGCGGCCGTGTAAAGGAGACCGTTTTCGACCTGCCCCTGACCGCGCCGCAGGCGCGCTCACATTGGCTCCGCCCTCTCTTCCTCGACAAACGCGGCCATCCAATCTTCCAGGCCGGTGTCTCCGTCAACCACCACTTTCGTCCGCTGGACCAGTCCGACGCCCCTGTCTATGATAACCTGTGGGCCGCGGGCTCAATCCTCGCCCACACCGACCCTGTCCGCGAGCGCAGCCGCGAAGGCATCGCTATCGCTACCGGCTACGCCGCCGCAAATGGAGTGATCAAGAGCAAATAGCGCCAGTGGTCTACCCAAATCCCTGGCCATCGCCTCTATGCAAAACACAACCGTAAACTCTGTCGGCCTCAGTCTGAACGCCTGTATCAAGTGCAACATCTGCACCAGCTACTGCCCGGTCTCCGAAGTGACCGACAGCTTCCCGGGCCCGAAGTACGCCGCACCCCAATCGGAACGCTTCCGTGACTTCGGCCATCCATATTACGAGGACGACTCCGGCCCCATCTCCCGCCCGCTAACCGCCGGCCAGATGCCCGACGCCTCCGTCGACTACTGCTCCGGCTGCCGCGTCTGCAACGAAGTCTGCCCAACCGGTGTCCGTATCGCCGAAATCAACGCCCGCGCGCGCGCCCGCATCGTGGCCGCGCGCGGTCTTTCCCTGCGCAACCGGCTCCTGGGCCGCAACGAGCTCCTGGGACGGATTGGCAGCATCGCGCCCGGCCTCGCCAACTTCGCCCTGCACAACTCGATCAGCCGTAAGCTCGCTGCCTCCCTGTTCGGTATCGCAGAGAAGGCGCCGCTGCCCCGCTGGCACCACGAAACGCTCAACCGCTGGCTGGCGCGTACCCGTACCCAGCGGCTCCGCAGCGACCGAAAAGTCGTCTACTTTCACGGCTGTGCAACCCAGTACTACGAGCCCTTCGTGGGCATGGCCGCGATCCTGGTGTTGGAGCACCTCGGCTACGAAGTGATAGTGCCTCCGCAGAACTGCTGCGGCCTGCCAATGCTTTCGAACGGAGAATTCAGCGCCGCCGAGAGCTACCATCGTCGCAACGTCGCCCGCCTCGCCCAATACGTAAACGCCGGCTACCCAATCCTCGGTACAAGCACCAGCTGCACCCTGACCCTCAAGGAGGAGGCGCCTGAGTTGCTGGACCTGGAGAGCGATGCAGGCACCCGGGCCCTCAAGCTCGCCACCTGGGATATCTTCGAATGGCTGCGCGAACGTCTCGATCAAGACCAGTTGCCCTCCGACCTGCGCCCGCTTAACCGATCAGATCAACCCTTCATTCTTCCCTACCATGCCCCCTGCCAGCTGCGCGCCCATCGCATCGGCAAACCCGCACTCGACCTGCTGGCCCGGATCCCGGGCCTTGACCTGCGCGAAAGCCAAGCCCGCTGTTGCGGTATCGCCGGGACCTACGGCTACAAGACCGAAAAATACCAGATCGCCATGGACGTGGGAAGGGAGCTCTTCGACTACGTCGCTTCACAAGCGGACAAGTCCGATCTGGATTCCAGGGGATCGGTCTCCTTTACCGCCTGCGACTCCGAAACTTGCCGCTGGCAGCTGGAACACGGGACCGGCCTCCCCTCCCGTCATCCTGTCGAGCTTCTGGCAGCGGCCTATGGCCTGTACGACCTCCAGGCCCGGCGTCCAGCGGCAGGGAACTGAGCCATGGACCCTCTTCGCATCCTCATTGTCGGTGCCGGGGCCATCGGCTGTTTTGTCGGAGGCAAGCTGGCCTCGGCTGGGCACGCCGTGAAATTGGTCGGTCGCACCGGCACAACCGCTGCCCTGCAAACGCGTGGTCTCGAGCTGCACGCGGCTGATGGCGCAGTGGAAAGGATCCCCTCGGTCAGCGCCGTCTCTTCTCTTCGCGAGGCCTTTCCCGACTCCTATGACCTCGCCATACTCGCCGTCAAGAGCTACGACACGGAAACCGTTCTGGACGAATTGGCCCCGGCAGAAGCATTGCTTCCCCCGGTAATTCTCAGCCTGCAGAACGGGGTCGGAAACGAAGAACAGATCGCCGCCCGCTTTGGCCCCCAGCGGGTCCTCGCCGGAACCATCACGGCACCTGTCGAAGTGAAAGAGCCTGGCGTCGTCCAGGTTACAAAGCCCACCTTTGCCGTCGGCCTCGCAGACTTCCACGAAGACAGCGAAGGTCCCAGAAGCAACCCCCTCTCCTCTCTCCTCCCTCCTCTCTCCTCGAGTTTCTCCGCCGCCGGCCTCCCCGCCAAGGTGTACAACGATGCGCACAGCATGAAATGGTCGAAACTGCTGATGAACATGATCGGCAACGCCACCAGCGCCATCCTCGCCGAGCCGCCCGGCGTCACCTTCGCCCACCCCCGCATCGCAGACCTGGAGATCGACGCCCTGCGCGAGGCCCTGCGCGTGATGGCCGCCACCGGCATCAACCCTCTCAACGTCGAGAAATACCCGCTCCGCACCCTTGCCCCCCTGCTGCGTTACGGTCCGCGCCCGCTCCTTCGGCCTGCCCTGCACAGAATCGTCGGCGGAGCCAGGGGAGGCAAGATGCCTAGCCTTTTCCTCGATCTGGAGTCTGGTAAGAGGGGGAGTGAAGTCGGCTGGTACAACGGAGCCGTCGTGCGCAAGGGCTTGGAAGTCGGCATCCAAACGCCGGTCAACCGCCTGCTGACCAAAACTGTCCGGCAACTTGCAGCCGAACCGCAGTCGAGAGCTGGTTGGAGGGGCAACTTCGAAAGACTTGCTGCCGCAACCGGAGAGGAAAACGGCCCTTAGTCCACAGCAGTTCGCGCCAGAACTAGGGCAATATCAGGAATGAGAGAAGGATTCAGAGGCTAAAGTCCTGGCCCGATCAGCACGATCAATACAAGTGCCAGTACCGCAAAAGCCGAATACTCCAGCACAAGCCTGCGGCTCAGATGGCCCTCATGCAGCGCGTGCCGGGCCAGCCCCACAAACAGATAGAAAATCAGCAGCAGCACGAGCCCGCCGCTTGCTCCCGATAGGGGCCAGTAATTCAATGCCCACGCTGCTTCACCCAATACGACCGCAACCAGCGCCGCATACATGAGCACGACATTTACTCTGGGCATAATGTCCCGCAACAGCTCAACCGCCAGCAGCGCCGAAGTCGCAGCAATCAAGGTCCCGGAGAGCAGGCTGCGCGTTCTGGTCTGATATACCAGCAGAAAGAGCGCCAGCGCCGCCGTATAGGACAGCACGTTGAGCAGGATGCGAGCCTGTCGGTAACCCACAGATTCCTGGTCTACGGAAGCGTAAAGGTTGAACAGAATGATTGCGATCAACCCGCCGCTGAGCAGCGCCGCCCCAGCCTGAAAAAGCGGTGTCCTGGCCTCAGGCGCCAGCAGTACCGCCAATATGGAGACGGCGGCAGGCAGTCCCCAGAACAGCCAGGTGTGCCCACCGCTTTCAGGTTCGCCGCCCAATGGGTCCCCGGAGTAAAGGGGATGAGTGCGGATCGCCCGTTCCGTCCCGCTGGCCGTGAGCAGCGCGATAAAGACCGCAATGACAGTCGTCTCGCTGATTCGGATCGACATCGGCGAACCCAGCGCGTTCAGCGTGAACACGACCGTCGGCAGCCGCAGAAACAAGCTGATCGCCACCGTGGCCGCCACCGTCCAGGCCAGAACGCTCACCCGCTGCACAAAACGTCGGTTCGGGCCGTACGCCTTCACCGTCGTCGTAGGGCGTTCCATCCCCGTTGCAGCAAAAGACGCACTCCCGGCCGCAGGTTGACTCGTACCCTGTTGGCCCCCGGCCCCGAACGGCGAATACCAGTTCTCAGTACCCAATTTTCCACTTCCAGTTTCCTGAAGAGAAGGATGATGATACTATAAAACAAAAAGGAACAACTGGAAACCGGAGTTGAGCGAGTACACGAATTTCGATATCACCATAAGCGGCGACGAGACCCCCTTTGCCGTACTGGCGTCCTATCGCGGGCTGAGTGGCGCATCCACCTTCGCTCAGGATGCCTTCCGTCCCGTCTGGGTGGAGTTCCTGGCCCGGCTGGGAGACCCGGTTCAGACACAAGGAGAAGAGCTACTGGCCGAAATCGGCAGCAGGCTCTTTTCCGAACTGTTCCGCGATCAAGTCCGGGACCTCTGGGCCCAGGCCCGCGCCGATCTGGACGGCGGCGGCTGGCTGCGGCTGCGGCTCATCCTGCATCCCCCCGCCGTCGCCGCTCTGCCTTGGGAAACGCTCCACGATCCCCGCCGAAACCAGTCCTTTGCGGCCGACCCCAAACTCTCACTCGTTCGCACCCAGAATCTCGTCAGCTATGTCGCCCGCCCCAGGACGCTGGAAGCCGCGCTGCCTCTCAAAACTCTGTTGGTGACGGTCGATTCAGGCATGACGGGTGTCCCCGAACAGATCGGGCCCCACCAGGGTGAACTGGGCCTTCAACTGGCCGCACGCACTGAGAGCAAACAGATCCGTTCCGCCATCGCAAAGCTTCCCTCCGACCGCGTGGCGTTGGACCATCTGGACGGCCGCGTTACCATCCAGCAGATCCGGGAACGGCTGGTGACATCCCGGCCCGACATTCTGCACTTTGTCGGCCACGGCAATGAGGACGGCCTCCTCCTATGGGACGGTGACGCCCCAACCCTCGTGTCCTCCGCCGCACTGCGCACGGTGTTGCAGCAGGCAGAATCGGTGAAGCTTGTCTTTCTCAACGCCTGCCTGGCGGGTCGTGTCGACAGTTCACGACCCTTTGCCGGCATCGCCCACCAGTTGCTCCAGAGCGGCCTGCCTGCCGTCATCGCCATGCGCTATGAGATCCTGGATCGCTCCGCCGTGCACTTCGCCGCCGGCGTCTACGAAGCGCTTGTCGCGGGCCAGGGCCGCGGCCACATCGACGCCGCTGTCAGCATCGCCCGCAATAATCTGTACATCAACGACCCAAACCGCGTCGACTACGCAACGCCTATCCTCTGGCTCAATTCCGAAGACGGCCGCATTCTCCCCTTCGACGACGCGCAGCAGACCGAACCGTCCACCCCCCAACGCTCCATCTACACGCGTACGCAGATGGGAGCTTCCTCTCTGCGCCTCGAATTCAAGCTGGCAGAAAAAGAGGCGTGGTACCGCTCCCTGCCCGAAACCGTCTCCGATCCCCATCTTCCCTTTGAATATCAACGGCGCCGCCGTATCGTCGGTCTGCTGCTGAGGATCTTGCAGCAGGCCGTAGAGGAGCGGGACCACGGCCGTGCCATCGACATCAGGTCTGTACAAAAACGCCTCTCTACATTCGAAGAGGAGAGGCGCCACATCCAGAATATCCTTGACCATTGCCTGGATCGTTCCTAAGACCCGGTGCCGTGGCGCAGACCACCATCCGACTGATCCATCTCGCAATTCTCTACGCGATTCTCTGCTACCTCGGAGTAGAGATCGCCCTGACTTTTCGGGCCCTTCGCGAGCATGATCCCAGCAGCCTGCAGGCAACGTCAGAGCCCCGCTCCCTATCCTCCCCAGCCAGCCAGATACCCTTTCTCGGTGTAACCGTCGCGCTCGAGCAATACAATACCCCCCCGGATCGGCTGCAGGCGCTGAATCGTCTTCACGAAGCCGGTTTCGGCTGGGTCCGCCAGCGCATCGACTGGAGCCTCATCGAACCGCAGCCGGGCGAGTTCCAATGGACCTGGACCGACCAGGTCCTGACCGAAATCGCAGCCGCCGGCCTGGTACCTGTCATCGTTCTGGACGGCAGCCCTTCCTGGGCAAGAGACAGCGTAGACCGACCCGCATCAGGGTCGTCGCAAAACGACCTGCCCTGGCGACTGGCTCCCCCCGCCGCGCCGGAAACCTTCGCCCGCTTTGCCGCCGCATTCGCCCTCCGCTACCAGGACACGGTCCGCTTCTATCAAATATGGGACGAGCCCAACATCGCCCCCCGCTGGGGAAACCGGCTGATTGATCCGGTCGCCTATGCCCGGCTACTGCGCGCCGCCGCCACTGCTGTCCGCGCTGCCGACCCCGACGCGGTCATACTGGCCGCTGCGCTCGCGCCCACCCAGGACCGCGGCCACACTGCCATCGACGAAGGCTTCTTCCTCCAGCGGCTCTACGCCGCCGGCGCCGCGCCCTACTTCGACGCCGTTCTTGTCCAGCCCTTCGGCTTCGGAACCGCTCCTGAAGACGCGCGCAGCCGTGTCGACACCCTCAACTTCCGCCGCGCTTGGTGGGTCCGCCGCGTCATGGTCGCAGCCGGCGACGCACAAACTCCCCTCTGGGCCGTCCGTTTCGGGTGGAATCGACAGGTCCAAGACCCGTACAAGACCGTCTCAACGGCAAATCAGTCGCGCTTTACACAACTGGCAATTCGCCATGCCCGCGCGAACTGGCCGTGGCTGGCAGCGATGGGCTGGCCAGTGTACCGACCGGACGCACCCCTCTCCGATCCAACGTGGGGCTTCTCTCTCGTAACCGCTGATGGAAATGAACATGACCTGCTGTCCGCGTTTACTGACGCTACGCTGGCAACTACCGAAATCGAACCGTCCCCAACAACGGACCTGCCATATCTGCGTTTCGCTCTACTGCTGCTGGCCGGCGGATTCCTTCTCTGGTGGGCCCTTCTCAAGTCCCGCACCCTGCCCCTGCGTCACTGGCAGACCGCATACCGCACAGGGCCGCTGCTCGGCAAGTTGGCAGTCTGGGCCCTTCTGCTCACTATTTACTACCTGGCTGTCTGGCCGCCGCTGATCATCCTCTGCTGGCTTTCCGCCGCATTCCTCATCGCCGCCCAGCCTTCTGCCGGACCCATCATCGCCGCCGCCGCTCTACCCTTCCATTTCCAGCATAAGGAGCTGCCGCTCGTCGTCGCCGTCTGGGCTGTCCCCCCCGCCCAAGCCGCGCTGCTGGCCACACTGCCTGCCCTCTTTCAACACGCCCTACGCGCTAGGGTCGGTCGCTTCAGTTCTACTCTCAAATCCATCAACCCGATTCGTTGCTTAAGAATCGCATTTCGTAACGCGCACTGGGCCAATCTGCTCGTCGCCTCCTGGATCGGTATCAGCCTCCTGGCCGCCCGCAACGTCTGGCACTGGCCAGGCTATATTGTCGGGCTCTGGGAGTTTGTAGTGGTACCGGCCCTGCTCTACACCGGCATAAGGCTATTGGCCGCCGGGCCGCGTCAGCAGCAGACCCTCCTGACCGCCCTCTTCGCTGGCGGCGCGCTCGCCGCGGGCGTCGGAGGAATCGACTGGCTGATCGGCGGAGGCGTCTCCGTCGACGGAGTGCGGCGCCTGATGGGTATCACCTTTTCTCCCAATCAGACTGCCCTCTATCTGCTGCGCACACTCCCCGTCGGCATCGGTCTCCTGGCAACCTCCGGCCGCCTACGTCCCGCGCTGACCGCCTGCTGCCTTCTCGTGGCCGCGGCACTTCTCCTGACAGCCAGCCGCGGCGCTCTCCTCCTCGGCCTGCCGGCCGCCGCTCTCGTCTTCGCCGTGGCCGCGGCCCGACAGGAACAATTCCGCTTGGGCAAGCAATCGGCAGTCCTGTTGACTTTGGTGGTTGGCCTGGCCCTAGTCGTCGGCCTGGAGATCATCCAGCTCTATGGCGAGCGCCTGCTGAACCTCGAGACCCTGCGCTCGCGCTTCGCTATCTGGAGAGATGCCTTGTCACTCTGGAGACAGTTTCCGCTATTCGGCGTAGGCCCGGGCGGATTCTACTGGAACTTCCCGGCTTTCCTCCAGCCCTCCCCGGCAGCCGATCCCAACCTGCTTCACGCCCATTCCGTCTGGCTGGAGTACGCTACCGGCTGGGGGCTGTTCGGGCTGCTGTGGCTGGGCGCCCTGCTCGGCTGGCTGGTCTCAGCCTTGAAACACCCATCGCGCGGGGCGCAAGCATGGTACCGGACTGGCCTCCTGGCCGCCCTCGGGGCATCCCTGGCGCACGCCCAAGTGGATGCGTTCGCCGCCCTGCCCGAGCTGGCAGCATGGAATTTCGTGGCGTTGGCCCTGCTTGCAATGCCAAACGGCACCAGCAATTAACGGCCCGTCTCATCTGAGTGCATCCCCAAGACGGGGGCACACTCTCGCAAAACTTAGGTAACGTCTACCCCAGGTCAGTTCACGAGCTAATCTCTCCAGACCAAACGGCGGCGTTCGCTCCTCACTCCTCTTCACTCTCTCCTCGCTTGTGGGCGGTCGGGCCTATTCGGCCCTCCCTTGTGCGGGGGCTCCGCCCCCGCACA